>DASZPR010000165.1:0-16026 GCA_035550235.1 Verrucomicrobiia bacterium
CAGGTAAAAAATGGAAAGACTCCATAAAGGGTGTCGCTGACGGAATGAGAGTGGCGATCCACTGCCAGAAAAACCGACGTGCAAAATCCTAGCGTCGCGAGAAAAATCAGAACACCAGGCACCGACGCCGGCACATACAACCAGCCCCATTGTTTGAACCATTTTAGTGTCATAAACCCTCCTTGATCATTGCGTTGATAATGTGTGAGCGGCTTCGTGTTGCGCAGCCAAAGTGTGCAGTGTTTGCTCGATGCGATTAATGACATCGTCTGGTGTGGATGTTCCGGCGGTAATGCCGACGATGCTCGCGCCTTCCAGCCATTCCGGCCGCAAATCGTCGGCGGTTTGCACGTGATGTACGCGTTTGCAATAGCGGCTGCATGTTTCCACCAATTCGCGTGTGTTGTTGCTGTGCGCGCCGCCGATGACGATGACGACGTCGCATTGCTGGGCCAGTTCCATGGCGGCATGCTGGCGCTGTTTGGTCGGTCGGCAAACGGTGTCGACAAAGCGCACTTCGGAATTTGGAAACTGGCGACGCAAGAAATTCACGAGCACGCGGACTTTTTCAATCGGCTGCGTGGTCTGTGCGGCGACGCCGAAACGCGGGCGTTCTTTCAACGCGAGAATATCGGCCTCGCAAAGCACGACATCGAATTCGTCCAGATCGCCCGTCAAGCCGCGCACTTCGACGTGATCGCGTTTGCCGACAATCACGGGATGAAACCCCTCGCGTGCGAGTTGAAGGACAGCGTGATGCGCCACGACCACGAGCGGGCAGGTGGCTTCGAGGACATTGAATCCGAGCGCGCGCGTCTGCATCAGCGCGCGCTCGGAGGCGCCATGCGCCGTTACCATCACCGTCTGCGTGGTTACCTTATCGGCATGTTGCTCGATGACCACCCCCTTGGCTTTCAGTGAGGCTAAAACGTTATCGTTGTGGACGAGGTCGCCGAGGATGGTCAACGGCTCTCGGCGTGCGGTTTCCAACGCGAGCGCGATGGCATCCTTCACGCCAAAGCACATTCCAAGATGTTCAGCTCGAATGATTTTCATAACTCTGCGTAGGACAGGCGTCCCGCCTGTCTCCATTTTGTTTTTCATAATTTCTTCTGCAAAAGCATCAATAACATTCACTTCCCCCTCATCCCGACCTTCTCCCTCGGGGAGAAGGGGAAACGTTGGGACGTTCATGGACGATCGACCTTTTGCGGACTCAATCCCGTGATCGGAGTTTCTACGGATTACACCTCTCTGTTTTGCCGTTCTCATATTAACTTTGTGATACAAAGTAAAAGACGTCGCAGTTTCAAATTCGTTCAAAGGTTTCTGAAATTATTTTAATTTTTTCGTCTGCTGGACGATTTTTTCCAGCAAATCAACGTAACCGGTGAAGGCTTTTCGGCCGGCTATGGTCAGGGAACAAGTCGTGAGCGGGCGTTTGTTTTGATACGATTTGGCCACCGTCACATAACCCGCTTCCTGCAAGGTGCGAATGTGCGTGGTCAGGTTGCCATCCGTCATGCCGAGGGCGTCGCGGAGTTCGGTGAAGGACAATTCCGGCGAGGCGGCGAGCATCGACATGATGGCCAGCCGCCCTTTCTCGTGAATCACACGATCGAGCTGGAGAAAAGTATCGGGATTCACGCCGCATTCTTTCCCTTTTCCGTTAGATAAAGATAAATACCGCAAGCCAAGTGAAGGCCGCCGAAAAAAAAGCCCATCATTTGGTTATAATTTATCGACCATCCCTTATGCTCGTGAAAAAAAAGAAATGCGCCCGCGAGAATGATGAAAACCCAGCCGAATAACCGCATCCCGCGAGAAATAAAAAAACCGGCCGAGTGAACCGCGCAGCCGTAAAGAAGCGCCCAAACGAAAACCAAGGGCCCAAAAAGATCCCCTGCGTTTTCCAGCGCGAAAAGCAAACCGAATAAAAAGCCAACCGTGAGTGGCGGCGCCATGGCCTGTGCAATCCGGCGCGTGGGTGGCGACCAAAATGGTTCGCGCTCCTTAAACGCCTGGCGTCGCGCAATCAGAAATGCTCCCCCCACGGTCACTCCCGCCGTCACTAACCACATCGTCGCAAAAGACCGCACGGAATGCGGCTCAAGAAAAGTGCCGACGATGGAACCGATGACACCTAGAGCTCCAACAAATAGCATGATCGGTGCAAGCGCACGGCGATACACGGCCGAGCGCTCCATGAGAGTGCGAATGGTTTGTAAATGCTCCACCGCCTGATCGGTTTCCATGCATTCACTTTGCATCGCAAAGTGATATTTGGCAACTGAAAAGTAGGACAGGCTTCCAGCCTGTCTCCATATGATTAGGATCAATCCTTTATGACCGCGAACCACGCGAACTACGCAAAAACGGACACCGCTTCAGAGCGCTTTTCTTTAGCGTAGTTCGCGGTTGAGAAGACTCGCGGTGCTGAGCTGGAAGTTAGAGACAGGCTGGAAGCCTGTCCTACGGTTTGACCAGGACTTTCCCGAGGAAATTGCGGGAGCGGAGTTTGGCGAAGGCGGCGGCGGTTTGGTTCAACGGGAAAATGGAATCGATCACGGGCTTAATTTTTCCCGCGGCGGCCCATTCCAAGGTTTTCTTAATGTCCGTGCGATTGCGGCCGTAACTGCCGATGAACCGTTGCTGCTTCACAAAGAACGGCCATAGGTTGAAAGGCACCTCGCGGCCAGCGGTCGCGCCGCAGGTGACGATGGTCCCGCCGCGTGCGAGGCAATCAAAACATTTGCCAAGCACTTCGCCGCCGACGTGTTCCACGACCAGGTCCACGCCGCGTTTGTCCGTGATTTTGCGAACTTCGCCAGACCATTGCGGGTTGTCGGAATCGATGACGAAATCCGCGCCGAGACTGTGGGCCAATTTCCGTTTTGCCTCTGAGGAACCGGTGCTGATGACGCGCGCGCCGAGTTGTTTCGCAATTTGAATGGCTGCGGAACCCACGCCGCTCGCGCCGCCGATGGCCAGCACCCAATCGCCGGGATTTACCTGCGTGCGATGCGTGAGCATGTGCATGGCGGTGCTGCCCGCGAGGGTCAGCGCGGCGGAAGTATCGAAGTCCACGCCCTCGGGCAAAAGCACCAGCGAGCGGATGGGAACCAGAACTTTTTCGGCGAACCCGCCATCGTGTTGCACGCCGAGAATTTCGCCGCGCAGACACATGGAATCCTCGCCGCGTTGGCAGAACTCGCATTCGCCGCAGAAGAGGTTGGATTGGATGGCGACGCGGTCGCCGATTTTCCACGTGGGACGGTCAGCGTCTCGCTGGCTCGGGGCACTCACCGGCGGGACGCCGGCGATCCCAGGGGGGCCGAGTTCCAAAATGGTGCCCGAGATTTCGCCGCCGGGTGTGCGCGGAAGTTTGACGGGAATCGGCAAACCAGCTTCCTCCAGCCACAGGTCGAGATGATTCAAGCCGCATGCTTGCACCTGCACGACGGCTTCGCCGGGACCGGGGTGTGGGTCCGGCACATCGCGAAGTTCGAATTTCCCGGGCGCGCCGTGGGCGACAAGTTGGATGGCTTTCACGGGAAGAGTTTAACGCAAAGACGCGAAGAGGCAAAGACGCGATGAGATGTTGAACGGAAGGAAACGAAGTTAACGAAGATGCAGAGCAATAGCGTGTTTCTGATTCTTTGTTGGCTTCACTTTCTTCTGTAGAATTATTTTGCGGCGTAATTCCAAACCCAATCTCCATTGTCCGAGTTTTGCGGATCGGCCACGCCGCCGTCATCCTTTTCGTTCCAGCCAATGGAATAGAGAACGTAACTGTCGCCGTCACGGTGATATTGCAGCGGGCCGCCGTTGATGATGTCGTGAGGAAGTTTGGTGACGAAATTCGCCTCAAGCATATCCAGCGAGGCGGGATAGGAGCCCTTCGCGAGGCGATAGCGTTCCAACCCGCAGGCCACGACAGCGAGATTAGCGGCATTTTGATTGCGCGCCGTGGTTTGGACGGCCTTGGAAAAATTCGGAATCATCAGCGCCGCCAAAATATTGAAGAGCGAGCGGTGTGAACGAAATGTCTCCAGACGTTTGGCGTAGTCTTTGTATATGCGCGGAGAAACGATGTTGCGCTCGATATCAAACGCGTCTGCGGGCGCGAAGAAAAACGGGGCTTCGTTGGCGATGTTCTGCAGTATCCAACCACGCGGAGCGACACGAAACAGGTTTGCCTCCGACCCGAATGCATTCGAGATTTCCTTCATCGAAATAGTCTGCATTGCGTGAGTGGACGCGGCTGGTTCAGCGTGGAACGCTGCGGCCACGGGAATCATCGTATGAACGTCTGAAAATTGCCGTTGCAGTTCCAGCAATTGCGCCTGCTGCCAGGCGTGCGCCTGGAGACCTTTTCCGGCGGCCTCCGCGTGGACTCCCACGACGGCCACGTTGATCATGGCAGCCACCAGCGTCATCGGTTGCCCCGTGGGTTTCGCGTCGAGAAAATGACTGAGATCATGCATGAACGCCAGTTCCGCGACCGCCTGGTCCGGCTCGCGCAAAATGAGATAGCAATGCGAGCGTTGCGCCAGCACGCGTGCCAGGCTGCGGATAACAATGAAATTGGGAATCGGTATCTCAAACGGTTGTGAATAGCTACCCTCCATTTGGCTGTAAGGACGCTTGAGCGCCTCGTGAATTAGATTGAACTGCGGCTGAAGCTGATCGCTCCAGTTGAGATACGCGCGCGCCTCCGTTTCGGTATCGATGGTCCTCTTTTCGCCCCAAACGGGGAAGTTAGTCGGGCTTTGCAACAGGCTGGTCAGTTCGTTTGAGGATATCCTTCTTAACCCGTTTGTGACCTCGGTCCTGGTCACAAACCACTCCTGCATCTTCGGTGCTTTGAAGACATTTTGATCGTCCGGCACAGCCGGAGGGATGAATTTATCCCAATCGAGCACGATCCCCTTGGCTTGCAACTCGCGATTGCGTTGTTCCCACGCGCGTTGTCCCCGCCAGTTCTCCTCGGCGTAAAAAAGTGCGATGACCGTGACCAATACGGCTGTGCAAAAGAACCACCGGCGCAAAACCCAGCTCATCCAGGGCCGGGTGCGCGGAATGGCGGCTAAGATCAATCCCGGCAACGCCAGAAGGAAGAGCCCTAAGGAAAAGAGCATGATGCACTCTAAACGAAAGTCCTCGTGATGACGGCCGTGGGCATCGATAAAACCTGCGACGAAAAAGCCGAGCAATGCAAGGACTACGAGCAGCGCGAAAGATCGAATGGGCCGCCCCCAGATCCTCCCCCAGAAACTCTTTTTGGGTTCTTCCATAAATTAAGCCATTGAAAAGGGTTCGCGCAGTTCGCTGTGCGGTTGATTGGGAAGGCGGCGAGGCTTGTCGACATCGCGCGGTTCGGCGTTATCCATCAACTCGGCGAGAATTTTCTGCTGATCTTTTAACATGGTCACCGTTTGGGTACGCGCCGAGGCTGATACGGTTGCCACCAGGGGCGTTTGATTTTTGGTTTCAAATTGAATCGCGAAAATCAACATCCACACCGCAGCCAGGCCCGCCCACGCTTTGGGATTGGGCCACAGGATGGTTGATAGTTGGGAGTGGAGAGTTGAGAGAAATGAATGACGACTGGTGAATGACGAATGGGGCGAGGACTTGGTGCCTGGCAAAATCTGTTTTCGCCATTCAGAAGGGATTCTTCGCAAGGGCTGGCTTTCAAGCCGTTTTTCAAAATCGTCCGAGTTCATTTTATTTCTTCGTAGAGAGGACGCAGTCGCTCGCGCATTTTGTCTATGCCGTAGCGATAGCGGCTGGCCGCAGTGTTGGGTGGAATGTCGAGCGCATCCGCAATTTGCTCGAAGGTCAGGTTTTCCCAGAGCTTGAGATGAACGACCGCCCGTTGGTCGGTGGGCAATTCGGCCAACGCGCGCGAAAGCGATTCGCGAAAAGCCGCCACATCGGGGTTTTCATCAGCGGCGAAAATGGACACTTCCTCTTCGGCGAACTGGTCGTGATATTTTTGGCGGGTGCCGCGCCGTCGCATGAGGTCGATGGCGGCATTGTGCGCCAGACGAATCAGGAAGGCGCGTTCGTCGCGGGCGCCGCGGAGCAAACCAGGGTCCCGAGCGAGGCGGGTGAAAATCTCCTGAAGCACATCCCGGGTGTCATTTTCATCCCGGGTGAAATTGAGCAGGAACGCGAACAACGCCTGGGCGTGTTCATCGTAAATTTTTTCAAGGTCGGGCGCAGCCGGCATTGCTTCTGTCTTAATGACGCCTCCGGCAGGGGAATTTGTCTATAGTTTTCGTGGAGACAACGGCACCGGGCTTTGGTATAGCTCCGCATCGGCAAACGTCGACCAATTCAATCTGCCCCGGGCTCCCGCTGGGTTCCCTTCGGAATTTGCGTCGCGCTTGCTTTGGCGGTCTGGATGGTCTTCGGCCAAACGCGTCATCATGAGTTCATTAATTTTGATGACGACATCTATGTGACTCAAAATTCACCGGTTACCGCCGGTTTAACAGGGCACGGTTTTCTCTGGGCGTTCACTCACGTGGATCACGCGAATTATCATCCGCTGACCACTATTTCACATATGGTGGATTACCAACTTTTCGGTTCCAAGGCCGGCGGACATCACGTGACCAATGTCGTCATTCATGCGGCCACGGCCATTTGCCTTTTCCTGGTTCTTCGTGCAATGACGGGTGAAATGTGGTGCGCCGCTTTTGTGGCCTTCGTCTTCGCTTTGCACCCGGTCAGGGTTGAATCGGTTGCCTGGGTGGCGGAAAGAAAGGATGTCCTGAGCGGATTTTTCTTTATGCTCACGGTGGGCGCCTACACACGCTACCTCAAAAAACCATCCGTAACGAGCTACCTGCTCATGCTCGTCGCCTACATCCTCGGGCTGCTTTCAAAGCCGATGCTGGTGACGCTTCCATTCATATTGCTGCTCCTGGATTACTGGCCTTTGCGCCGAATTGATTTTCGCGCTCCCGATTTTTCGAAAAAAGCGCGTCGATTGTTGATCGAAAAAATCCCTTTTTTTGTGCTCTCGCTCATTGGATGCATCGTCACGATGAAAGCCCAAAGCGACGTCATTCATCGAGCGTCGGTGGTCAGCATGCCTCACCGGCTCGGCAACGTGATTGTCGGCTACGCGCATTATGTGGAGCAGTACGTTTGGCCGGTGAACCTCGCCCCCTTCTATCCATTGCCGTTGGAAGGTCATCCCGGTTCCATTATCGCCATTTCTCTGGTCGTGTTAGCCGTGCTTTCTTTTGCGGTTTGGCATTGGCGCAATAAATATCCGTGGGTTGTGACCGGCTGGCTGTGGTATCTCGGGATGCTCGTTCCAGTCATAGGCCTGGTGCAGGTGGGCGAGCAGGCATGGGCGGATCGTTATACCTATTTGCCGCAAATCGGTCTCGGCTTAATCATTACCTGGACCATCGCCGAAGTCACACGGGCCTGGCAAAACCGCAGCCTGGCGTTGTGGAGTGGCGCTTTGGCTGTCGTTGTTTCCCTGGGCGTCACTGCGCATAAACAAGTTGGCTTTTGGCATGATAGCGGAAGCCTGTGGTTGCATACCATTGCCAGCACGTCAGAGAAAAATGCCCTCGCGGAGAGCAATCTGGGGAATTATTATTTCCAAAACGGACGCATTGACGACGCGATTTATCATTGCCAGCAGGCGTTGGAAGTCTGGCCGGACGATCCCGGAGCCAACAACTGTGTGGGTTACATCCAATTGCAACGCGGCCAGACGGATGATGCGATGAAGCATTTCCAGGTCGCCTTGGAGACGGATCCGAATTACACGCCCGCGCGAAATAATCTCGCGCTGGCGCTGCTGCAATCCGGGCATACTGACGAGGCCATTGAGCAATTCCAAAAAGTTCTCGAAATTAATCCGGATATCCCCGATGCGCAAAACAGCCTGGGATATGCATTGCTAAAAAAAGGGCAGTTCGATCAGGCCGTGGCCCATTATCAGCGGGCGTTGGAACTCAAGCCTGACTATGTGGGAGCGGCCAACAATCTCGCCTGGACACTGGCGACGAATCCCAACGATTCCATTCGCAATGGAGCACAAGCGGTGCAATTTGCCGAACGCGCCAACCAGCTTGCTCCCGGCAACCTGGTCATACTCCGGACGCTCGCCGCATCGTATGCGGAAGCGCGGCGGTTTTCGGATGCGATTGCTACGGACGCCCAGGCATTTCAGATTGCTTCGTCACAAGGCAAGGGTGCTTTCGTGAACGTCCTGCAGCATGAGTTGGAGCTCTACAAATCCGCTCAGCCGTTGCGGGAAAATCCGGTGGGACCTTAGAGACAGTGTCCTGCTAAAAATCGCCGCAAGGTGAATCCCGTTTCTGAAAGCGGCAGAGGGCTGCCGCACGCCAAGACGCTGTCACGAGTGCGCAAGACATTCCGCTAGGTTTTGGAGTGCACCAGCCCTCTGGCTCTTTTTCTGAACATTTAAATCAGAAACCACCGAGATATTGCGTAACTCGCGGAATGAATTCCGCGCCCCGTTATTCCGCCGGGTATTGCCAGACCCAATCGCCTTGGGAAATATCCTGCGAACTGCCCTTCATGACGAGCCGGCCTCCGTCATCCACCTGGTTCCAACCAATGGAATACAGTATGAAAGTATTTCCGGTGCGACGGTAGATGCAGGGTTCACCGGTGATGACATCGAGCGGCAGATTGGAAACGAAAGCGGGTACGAGAGCGTCGATGCGGTCAGGAAAGTTTCCGTGGGCAAGGCGGTAGCGTTCCAGTGCACAGGCGAGCAACGCCTGATCGGCGGTGGCCTGCGCAAAAGCGCCTTTCTTTGGAATATTGCCAAGTGCAGGAAGCAAAATCGCCGAGAGCAGTTGGTGGCGTATCAAAATCGTTGTGATGGGATTGCGACCGGCCAGCGCATCATCGACCGCCTTCACGCCGGCGGCGACTTTTTCCGGGAAAACTCTTTTCGCGTGGACATCAAAAGCGCCGTCGAGTTGCAGGGTGTATAGGCGGCAATAGTTCAGTTTTTCCCTGTCATACCATCCGCGTGGCATGATGTGGCCGAATGCTGTCGCGGCGGCGGCGCCCGTGGAACTGGAGTCACCCGCCAGATCGTTCAACGTGAATTTTCCTTCCGCGAGCAGATCCGCCGTGCGTATTCCCGCGGCGCGTTCGCAAGCGAAAGGAGGTTTCATATCGGCGATGAAATCGTAGCGCGCGAGCAGCGCTTGCAACTCTTTCAGTTGCGCGTCTGACCATTTGTTTTCCGCCAAGCCTTCCCAGATGGAGTGAGCGGTGATTTGCAACGTGGCGCCGCGGACCAGATAAGAAATCAAAAACGGCTCCGCGTTCAATGAATCGCCGAGGCGCAGGTTTAATTTTACATCCTCCAAGGCGCGATCGTTTTGCCCCTCGGCGAGTTCTGCGCAGGCTCTTAAATCCAATCGCAGGCTCAAGGCCTTGATGTTCGCGAGGTGCGGCAGGAGGATGCCCCACGGGTTGTTCACGTCGTAGTTCAACGGGTAATGCGATTCGGGCCGGCCGCTCGCGGCGCGAAGTGGTTCCAACCGAACGTCGAGATACTTGAGTGATTCCAAAACCGACGGCGCGGCTTGCGCGCGGGATTCCGGGTCGAGTTTTTCGGACGCAAACGTTGGCGCGGCGTTGGTGGCGCCCGTTTGCACAGCGGCAAAGGCCAGTTTCCACGCAACGAGATCGGTGAGTTGCGGCGGCTTGGTGGAGGCGCTTCTCTCCGGTTGGGAATTCATTTGGGCGGAAGGCACCATTGCGCCAGCCAGAGCGAAATTATCCGTGGAATACCAGTTCGAAAAGGTCAGCAACGAATTGTTCGTGTAACGGACAAACCAGTTTTGGACTTCTGGATTCGCCGCAAAATTTTCCGAATGGGGAATAGTTTGGGGAATAAATGTTTGGAAATCCAATTGCTCACCCTGGGCCGCGAGGTTGCTGCTATATTTGTCCCACGCGCTGCGGCCGCTCCAATCTTGTTCGCCGTAAAAAAGGGCGATGAGCGTGACCACCCACGCGGACGTGATGAGACCGCGCCGGAGGATGCGCCAACTGAACAGCCAATGGCAGAACCGTTGTGCTTGGGGCAACAGAGTCAGCAGGAATACCACGCAAACCGCGCACACAAAAACGACCGCCGCTTCGCGCAGGTGGCGGTAGGACTCGGCGTTATGGTCGGCGAGCAAGTTCCAATTGCCGATCAGCAACGCGTTCACAATCCAGGTGAGTGGAAACAGGACTGCCGCAATCAGGAGCACCCGCCGCCGGGCCGTCTTGCGATCGGGCAAAACCAGGCGTGTGTATTTTTTGGTGGCAGGGTCTGGAGTCATAAATCAAGCGAGCGAGGTCGGCGTGTGACATTCGCTCCGCGGTTTCGGAACGGTGAGTTCGCGGCGTTCGGCATCGGGTGGATGAGCATCCGTCATTTCGAACAACAGCCGTCGATTTTCCCACAGCGAAACCATGACGACCCGCGGCGAAGGAATTTTTGCCGGGGGAATTGACGCCATCATCTGCGGTGCGCGGCCGGTGTCCGCGCGTAAAATCAGGACTGCCAGCCAAATGGCGCTCATGCCCGCCAGATGCCAACGCAATGAATGAAAGATTTCCCGCAAAGAGATTGGCTTTTGCGCGGGCGCAACTTCCTGAGCGAGCGCCGCACGGCGGATGGCATCGAGCTTCGTTTGCGCGCCCCGATGATGGCGCAGCAGAATATCGCGCGGGCTTTTCATGGTTTTTCCTCCAGTAATTTCCTCAGCGATTTTTTGGCATAATGCAGCCGAGATTTCACGGTGCCGACGGATACGCCCGTGATGCCGGCGATTTCTTCGATCGAAAAATCCTCGATGAAATGTAATAGCAGGACCGATCGTTGCGGCGATGGTAATTGGTTCAGCAAGCGCATAAACTCAGCCTCCTGTTCCTCGCGAATGAGCAAATCGTCCGGTGCGGTTTCGAATGGAATGGGTTCGCCGGCGAATTCCTCGCGCAACATTTCCTCGCGCGCCTGTTTGCGCCAGCGTTGGATGCATTTTTGGTGCGCGATGCCGAAGAGCCAGCTCCCGAATTTCGCGTCGTCGCGCAGGCTGCTGAGGTGGCGCACGGCATTGATGAACGTCTCCTGCACGATATCCAGGCTCGGTTGCTCTTCGCGGACCAGTTCAAAAACGTAAACATAAAGCGGAAGCTGGAAGCGGCGGAAAAGCGCGTCCCAGGCCGCGCCATCTCCAACGCGGGCCGGTTGCACGGGCAATTGTTCAGTCTCGGCCACGCCCAGCATTTACAAACAGTGGAATGCGGAAGTTTGGAAAAGGTTCAATGGCATAGAAAATTTTTGGCGGGAGTGATTGGGTTGCGGATCTATTCATGAATTCGTCGAGTTGGACAGGGGCGCGGCCCTTTGCTCACGTGTGGGAAATTCGCTGGTAACATTACCCCAGTGCTTTTTCCGCGATTTCAGGGAAGATTTGGCTAACTCCAATCAACTGATTTCATGGACTCCGTCGTCGCGTGTGAAACGTGCGGGCTCGTGCAAGAGGTCGACCCGATGCCGAAAGACGCGGTCGCCCTGTGCGCGCGCTGCCATTTTCGATTGGTGCATCGAAAAAAGAACAGCCGCATGCGCACCTTCGCGTTTTCGCTCGCGGCATTGATTCTCTATTTCCCGTCCAACTTCTACCCGCTCGTCACGGGCGAATATCACGGGCTGCACTCCGAGACGACAATCTTCAAGGGGATTCATTCGCTCTTCAACGACCATCAATATTTCATCGCGGGGCTGGTTTTCTGCACCAGCATTTTGTCGCCGGCGTTAAAAATCGTCGGGCTGTTGTTCATTTCCACCACGCTGAATTGGAAGGGATGGGAACGGTCGCGGACGTGGGTTTACAAAGTCATTCGCGTGATTGATCCGTGGAACATGCTGGAAGTCTTTTTGCTCGCCATCAGCATTTCCCTCATCGAGATGGGCCGCGTTGCCACCGTGCATCCGGGGCCGGGCGTTTTTTCGTTCACGGCGGTGGTGGCGCTGACGTTGCTGGCGACGCTGAGTTTTGACCCGCGATTGATTTGGGATTCGCCGGAGGAAAAAAGACATTATGAGTGACACCCCTGACGACAAAAGCCCCCGTGGCGCGTTGCCAAAAGCGAAAATAAAAAAGACGCGACACGCCTGGTGGCTTTGGGCAGTGCCGCTGGGCGCGCTGGCGTTGTGCGTGTGGTTTGTCTATCGCGATCTCGTCGCCACCGGCCCGGTCATAACGATTTATTTTCAAGACGCGAGCGGCCTCCAGGAAAACAATACGCAAATCCGCTATCTCGGCGCCACGGTCGGACAAGTGAAGCGTTTGGCACTCACCAAAGACAGCAGCAAGGTGGAAGTCAAAGCGCGGCTGACCGGTTCCGCTGCGCATCTGGCGCGCACCGGTACGGTGTTTTGGATTGTGCGGCCAGAGTTGAAAGTCGGCGCCATCAGCGGATTGCGGACGATTATTTCCGGCGAATATATCGCGGTGCGGCCCGGCCGGCCTGGCAGTGGCGAGCGTACGAATATTTTTGTCGGCGCGGAAAGCGAACCCATTGCGGAAGAGCCGGGGGCGTTGCATGTGACGTTATTGATGCCGAGCCTGCGTTCGGTGCAGGAGCAGTCCAGCGTTTATTATCGCGGCATCAGGGTGGGCGAGGTGTTGAAATATCAACTCAGCGACGATGCGCAGGGAGTGAAAATCGAAGCCCGCATTGACAAGGAATACGCACCGCTCGTGCGGGTGAATTCGAAATTTTGGAACGCGGGCGGAATCGATTTTCATTTTGGCCTGTTTCGCGGCGCGGAAATCAGCGCTGAATCCGCGAAGACACTTTTGAGCGGCGGCATTGAATTCGCCACCCCGACCGAAGTTGGCGAACCTGCTCCCGACGGCGCTACCTTTCGCCTTTACGACAAACCGGACGACGCCTGGAAAAATTGGATGCCGCTCATCCACCTCGATTTAACCAACCAGGTGGCGGGAACGAACAAACCAGCGAGCTTGAGTTTCTGAGTGAGCGCGACAAACGCGACTCGCCGATTAGTTGGCTCACAGTGGTGGGATGCGCCCGCGTTTGATGTCGGTGCCCTGAAGCAGTTTCGTGATTTCCTTCAAATCCTGCGCGCGATCGATGGCTTGCGCGCGATCAATCAATCCTTCCGCGTAGCGCTCGGCGAGCGATTGATCCAGCGTGCACATGCCGTCCTTGCTGTGCGTCTGCAGCACGCCGGGAATCTGGTGCGTATTATTTTCGCGAATCAAATTTCCCACCGCCGGCGTGCCGATCATGATTTCGAACGCGGCCACGCGGCCCTTGCCGCCCACGCGTGGCATGAGCGCCTGCGAAATCACGGCGCGTAGAATCGAGGCGAGCTGCGCGCGGACGTTGTCCTGGTAACCTTTCGGAAAGGCATTGATGATGCGGTCCACCGTGTCTTTTGCGCCCACCGTGTGAACGGTGGAAAGAACCAGATGCCCGGTTTCGGCGGCGATGAGCGCCGCTTCCATGGTTTCCGGATCGCGCATTTCACCGACCATGATGACGTCCGGATCTTCGCGCAGTCCGGCGCGTACGCCATCGGCAAAGGTGAGGAAATCGGTGCCCAGTTCGCGTTGCGTGATGACCGCGCGCTTGCGCTCGTGGCGGAACTCGATGGGATCTTCTAGCGTGAGAATGTGGACGTCCGAGCGGTCGCTATTGATGCGGTCGAGCATCGCGGCGAGCGTGGTGGTTTTGCCGGAACCGGTTGGTCCGGTCACCAGCACGAGTCCGCGCGGCAAACGCGTGAGCTCGTAAAAAATCTGCGGCGCCAGCAAATCTTCCAATTGCGGCATTTTCGGTGGAATGCGCCGCAACACGCCGCCCCAATAGCCTTGCGCGCGAAAAATATTCACGCGAAAGCGATTGGTGTCGAAGGCGAGGCCGAAATCCGCCTGGCCTATTTCGCGCGCAACCTGGATGGAATCTTCCGGCGTAAACGCCCGCAGCAATTCGAAAATTTCATCCTCATCAATGGGCGGTCCTTCCGCGCGAATTAATTTACCATCGATCCGATAGATCGGCGGCTCGCCGACCCGCAGATGGATGTCCGACGCGCTGCTCTGGATGGCGAGTGCGAGGATGTCCGACATCTGGTAACGATACTGGCCGGTGGGCAATCGCCCGGTGGTTTCCAGCGCGCGTTTGGCCTGGGGATTGGGTGGTGGGAGCGAGGCGGATTCGCGCAGCTTACGCCCCGGAATTTCCACCACGGGAATTTCTGCGGCGATCGGTGATTGTTCCTCTTCGGGCGGGTTCATGCTTCAGAATTATTGACCGGACACCAGCCTCAATGTCACGTCCAGACGCAACGGCGCATCCGGCTTCATGACAATATTCGTCGCTTCCAAAGTGAGCATCAGTGGAATCGGCCCGCGGGTGCCTTTGCCAATCGCGGTATTGATATCATTAGTGTGTAATGTCTCCGTGAGCGCAATGTTCTGCATAACCGCGGAAAACTCAAGTGTTCCTTCGCGGCCGGTGAAGCGGTAAATCGTGCGCCCATTTTCGGAGCGGGTAACAACATGATCAGCGGTGCTGGGGAAAACCATGCTCCAACGGCGGATGGTCACCGGTCGGGACGCCGTGATAAATTCGACCCGGTCGAGAGCACCCTCCATTCCGGTGCTCCAGTCCACCCGAGTAGCGAAACCAGGTTCAACAAATTCCTCTGGTTTTCCGAACGGCAAATCAAAGTCCGGTTTTTCGGGATGAACGATTGCCCAGCGGCTCCATTGACCGCGCACGGTTCCGAGAAAACTGTGAGGGCCGTTCAGACCGCCAAGCGGGATACTAATCGGCTCGATTTTATCCGCGCCATCACAAGCGGCAATAATCCGGCCATCTTCCAATTCCAAAAAAGGCGTCAGAACGGGCAGGACTTGTTCCACGGGCGCGGCGAATCCCCGTAATCCATGCGGGGCGGGTAAGTAATCCGCGATTCCCGGGCGGGTGCCGGTGGTGAAGGGTAAAGTAAAACGCATATCGTTATTTCCTTTAAACCGAAGCAACCACACACCCGCCATTCGATCCCCCTTCCGGAAATAATCGAACCGCGAGAGGTCGGAAAAATTCGGTTTCGCCGGGAACGACGAAATATTTTCCGCCTTGAGCGCGGTCATCAGCTTTTTCAGCGAATCGGCGGTTTTGAAAAACAGGCCGGTGGTTTGCTGCCACTGGCGTTCCGGTGTCATGTAATGATAGTTGGCGCGGCCCGGGCCGAAGATATTCAGCAAATGGCGATCGGTTTGGTAATCATGCAACAGTGAGTTGAACGCGGCATAATACACGCTCGCGAGATCTTGCAGCGGTGCGGGCCGAAATTCCGGATGCTCGGCGAGGAATCCCACGATTTCCATCGAATCAAGGTAGCTCATGTCGCCGATGGTGCGGCCCCACGGATAGCCATAGCCCTCCGGTGAAACGAGGCCGTACCACGTGGGCATCACGGCCTTCAGCGCAGGTTCGACGGCGGTTTGGACGTCGTTGCGGCCGAGATTGCGCGAAGCGTCGTAAATGAAGCGTGCGTATTCCTGCGAGTAACGATCGTAACGGCCGGTCGGCAAATTGTCGTCGGTATAAAGTGCACCCTGGAGAAATTGTCCGGCGGCGCGAGTCAACACGTCGTCGGCAAAGGTCCGGTCCGGCGTGAGGCCCATCTGGTAATCGTAAACCGCAATGCGCGAGGCCACGCCCATGTAATTCTCCGGCAGGTTGATGACGTGATGTGTTTTGAGGTCGTAAAACCGTTCCGGGTTGAGCAAGGCGCGCCATTCGTTTTGTTCACTCGGCGAAAGGCTTTGCCAGAGGGCGTTGGTTTTTAAATTGAGGCCGAACCGCCGCAAGGCCAGCGCCGCGCCGAGTTGGGAAAACGTTTTTCCCCCGAGCCGCGATTCGATGAGGCCGAGCTTGCCGAGAAATTGCGGCACGTCGCGC
>DASZPR010000166.1:0-2914 GCA_035550235.1 Verrucomicrobiia bacterium
GATGATGTCCGCCTGGATGGTCACGCCCAAATGATTCGCCTGGCCGGTGAGGTCGGCGGAGACGTGATAATCGGTGGTCTTGCCGTCGGCTCCTTTGATCTTAAACGCATTGTTGCGGAGGTAGCACCAAAGCACAGTGGCCATGCCGAGTTCGTGGGCGTGCGCGAACGCCTGGGCCACTTCGACAATTTGCCGGCCACTTTCCGGCGAGCCGAAATAAATCGTTGCGCCCACCGCGGCCGCGCCCATATCCGCCGCTTCTTTGATGGTGCCAAACATGATTTGGTCGGCCTTATTTGGGTAGGTGAGCAGTTCGTTGTGATTGATTTTGACGAGGAACGGAATCTTGTGCGCGTACTTGCGCGAGACCATGCCCAGCACGCCGAAGGTGGAAGCGACGGCATTGCAGCCGCCTTCGATGGCGAGTTTGACGATGTTTTCCGGATCGAAATAATCGGGATTCTTCGCGAAGCTGGCGCCGCCGGAATGCTCGATGCCTTGATCGACGGGCAGGATGGAAAGGTAGCCAGTACCGGCAAGGCGACCGGAGCCGAAGAGGCGCTGCAAATTGACGAGCACGCGGTTGTTGCGGTCGGACGGCGCGAAAATGCGATCCACGAAATCGGAACCCGGAACGTGCAACCGGTCCTTGGAAATTTTCGGTTTGTTGAAATTCAGGAGATAATCAGCTTTGTCACCGAGCAATTTTGCAATTTGTGCCATAATTCAATTTCGTTAAGGTTTAAAAACGCTCTGTCCATCGGGAAATCAGGCTGAGCGGTGCTCAGACCCGTGGGGTGCCCGTGACGACAAAGTAGCACGACTGGTCCGGGACGCTACACCCATTTCTGCCATTTTCTTAGCAGGAATTGCGGTTTAATCCGAAGGACGGACATCCTGTCTGTCTCCATTCTTCCGCGCCGACATCAAGGACATGAAGACCGGCAAGATGTGGGTCCTCCTTTGCGGCTCAATCCGCCCCCACGCTTCGGCGGAATTTTTTCTTTTCCGAGTTATGCGCTTTACCGGCAAGCATACGGTCCTTGGCACGCCGCGAGCGCTTTCGTTTTTGGCGGCGGATCTTTTCGATCTCGGAGCGTTTTGCGGCCACGAAGCCATTTTGTTTTTCTTCAATCTTGTCCAGCAATAAACGCCGCGCGAGGAAGCGGTTCATGCCTTGCTGACGCGTTTCCTGGCATTTTACCTGCAGGCCGCTGGGGCGATGCAGCAACATCACGCAGGTGGCGACTTTGTTGACGTTCTGCCCGCCGTGACCGCCGGAGCGGACGAAGGATTCTTCAATGTCGCTCTCGCGCACGCCGAGGGCAGTCATGCGCCGGGCCAATTGATCCTCTTTTTCCATGCTGACGGGGAACGAACTCATGCGCGCATTGTAAGGCTCAAAGCACCAATATCCAAGCTCCAGAGAAGCACCAACCTTCAAGTTTCAAAAAGGGTCCACGAGGAATTGGTATTTGGTGCTTGGATTTTCTCTGGAGATTGGTGCTTGGATTTTGGAGCTTTCGCTTCTTACTTCCGAGTTGGCGATAAGCAGCGCATCGGGCATGCTCGCGCGCAGTTATGGATTCAGAAATCGACGGTCAGGGTTTTTTGGATTTTAAATGTCCCCATTGTGGCGCGTTGAATTCGTTTGAGGTGTCGGCGGCCGAGCTTGTGCGCGAATGCATGAATTGCCTCGATCTGTTCATTGTACCCGCAAATGACGGAGGGGAGGCGCGGAAATTGTCCGCAGCGGTTGAGGGACCGCGAATACTTTTGCGGGCCTTGGAGGCACCGGATTGGAAAGACCTCCTGGAATTTCAATTCGAAGACGAAGATGAAGCGACGGGTTGGATTCTCAAAGCGGGGACGATGCGAACGTCTGAAACGCGTTACCCGTTTTATCTCGCCGTGGAAGTGCGTGAGACACACAAGGTGGTAGCGACACTAGGATTCCGTTTTCTCGATGTAATGTTCAATCAAGTTGAGATTTCCATGGATTCGAACCCGACTGCCGATTTGCCTGGGTTGGAACTGGAGGCATTCGAGGCGGCGCTCGCCTTTTGTTTCCAGGAAATGAACCTGCACCGGATTGTTTCTCAATGCGAGGCGAGCGAATCCGAGCGGCGCAAGGTTTTGAACGAACTGGGAATGCGGCAGGAAGCTGAGTTCGTGAAGCAATGGTTTATCGAAGGCAAATGGGTCAGCACGGTTTGGTTTGCGATGTTGGATGAGGAGTATTTTAGGGAGGGGCCGCAGCGCAAATAGCTGTAACCTCACTGAAACGAATCTATACCAAGTTGTTCAGCGGCGGCTGGGTCGATTGCCTGTAATGCATTTTTCGTAAAAAATCGCACTGTTTCGTCGGGGTCATTTAACAAGGGAACCAAGTCATTCCATGCCGGCTTTGCCGTATCCCGAAATCTTACCAACGCATCGGCGCCCTGAGAACGTGATACAGTATTCGTCTCTCTCAGCATGGAGATCAGCGGCGGCAGCGACAAATCCGGACGGCTATGAATCCAACCGAGTGCGCGCGACGCCGTGTACCTCACAACGGAGTTTGTCGTCGCTTGCAATGCATTAACGAAGATCGGAATAGTCGATGTAGCATTCGTTCCCAAAGAAACAATTGCACACTGATAATCATATTTATCGGGATCGAGCATATCGAGTGACTTTCTGGCACAAACATCCATTGAGTCGCGGCGGATCAGGATCAAAGCTGCAATCGCAGCTCCTCTTTGGGTATACGACGTTTCATTATCGACGTCGTGTGACTGACTCAGATTTTCCAACGCTGGAATGGCATTCGATGCGCGCGGGCCGAGCGATCCCAGAACCAGCGCCGCTCCGAAACGGAGGTCTTTTGGTTCGTGAATCGACAAGCGGCCGTGGACCCACTTCACATTGA
>DASZPR010000167.1:0-4813 GCA_035550235.1 Verrucomicrobiia bacterium
AGCGACAACCGCCTGCCATTTGCCCTCCTCATTCGCAAAAACCCGGTCAGGCCATTGCTGGCGGATACACGGGCGGTTCGTGGGAATTGAGATCACCGGAAGATTGTAAACCTGCCATAATTCCCCTGCCGCCTCGCGCGCAGTGCCGGTCATGCCGGAGAGCTTGTGGAAGCAGCGGAAAAAGCGTTGAAAACTCAGCCGCGCGACAGTTTCGGTGGGGTCGGAAATCGGCAAACCTTCCTTCGCCTCGACTGCCTGGTGCATTCCCTGACGCCAATGCCGTTGGGGCATGGGACGGCCGGTGAATTCGTCCACAATCACCAATTTATCGCCCTCAACAATATATTGCTTGTCCCGATGGTAAAACTCGCGCGCAAGCAGGGCCTGAACGACCAATTCCAGCCGCCGGTCATGCCCTCGCCACAAGCCCGGCAGGTGAGTTGCGCCACTAATGAGTTTGGCCGATCCCTCCTTGGTCAGCTCGATCTCCTTGTAGCGCGGATTAACGCGGTAGTCCGATTGCGGATCGAACTTTGTGACGAGTTCGTGCGCAAGGCGCGTCGCTTCGCGCAAGGCTTCATTTGGCCGGGGTGCCGCGATGATTAAAGGCGTCACCGCTTCGTCAATCAGCACGCTGTCGGCCTCATCCACGATCGCCGTATGCAGGCCGCGCGTGACCGTGCCCTGCGTCGCGGCGAACTGCGGCGATAGCATTCGGTGAATCAAGCGGCGGGACGGGTCATTGAGTTTCCCAAGATACAGCCGGTCGCGGAGGAAATCGGCGAGCAGTTCCTTGCTGGTGACGTAGGTGACATCGCAACCGTAATTCTTCAACCGTTCTGGTGGCCCCATCCAAAATGCGACAAAACCGACGCGCACGCCGCAAAAGTGATACAACGGTTCCAGCCATTCTGCATCGCGTTGGACGAGATAGTCGTTCACGGTCACTACGTGACACGGGCGCTTCGTCCAGCCAGCCAGAATCGCCGCCAAACCGGCTGTCAGCGTTTTCCCCTCCCCGGTTGCCATTTCGGCCAGATAACCGCGATGCAACGCCAAGGCGCCCATGAGTTGAACTGGAAACGGCCTCAATCCGAGCTTGCGATGGGCCGCTTCGCGAATGGCCGCCAGCGCGGGGAACAGATTTTCGTTGGAAATCTTCCCGCGACGAAATTGATCGCGGAAACCAAGTAACCGCGTCTGTAAATCGTGATCGGTCAGTTCAATCCAGTCGCGCGCCAGGGAGTCAATCGCCTCAGCATCCCGCTTCAATTGCCTGCCGACCTCCGTTCGACGCTGGCGTCTCCCGATGACCCCGTTTACCACCGCATCCAACCCGGAAAGCGGGCGCGATGGCACGCGATGGTCGGTACGGCGATAGTCTTGGGTCGGGATTAACATGTTTAGTTCGTGGCTGGCAATGCCTTGTCAAAAACGTCATTGGTCGCGGAGCGACACAGGAAATTAGCCAGCCACGAAGTGGCTGGAAATCTTAGTGTAGTGACACGTCCTGAAGGGACGTTGGGAACCCTGAACCTTTCCGTTGTCCCTTCAGGACAAGGCCACAAAACCTCTCGAGACCAGCCACTTCGTGGCTGGCTAATCTCCTCATGTCGCTTCGCGACAGAAGAATGGTTTTTACAAAGCAATTTCAAATCTGATATCGCTTCTGGAACAACTGCCACAGCCGCCTGACCCAGCGTTGCATCAAGGGTTCGGCGGGAAGTTCGAATCGAATTTTTCCCAAACGGCCATCCAGCAGGGCAACTTTTCCTTTGGAATCCAATTTGCCGATAACCGCAAAGAACGGTTCCGTGGCTTTATTTGGCTGATTGTCCCCTTGCGCGACAGAGACTTCGCCACCCGCACCCCAGCCGAGGGCGGCGGAGGGAAGGGTTTGCTGGCCGCCCGGAATCACGCGCCAATCGCGCACCGGAAGTTGTGTCGCCACATCGCCATCGAGCCTCACATCCGCGTGCGGAACTTTCTGCGCGAACACGGCATCGACGTCTTCCTGCATCACCGTCGCCGAAAATTCAAACGCCGCAGGATTCACGAGCATGCCCAGGTCGCTGCCGCGCGGGACCCAACGCCCCATGAAGTCGTCAATGCCCGGCGCCACCCATACGCCATCGTGCCGCGCGGTGAGCGTGAGATGATCCTCGTCGATTGAGAGCTTGGCAATCTGCTGATTCGCGGAATCGCGCAATTGTGACAATGGCTTCACATCCGCCGATTCGTCATTCATCGCCTTGAGCAAACGGGCGTTTACTTCTTCGAGCTTCGCGCGCGCGGCGGCGAGTTCGAGTTCCAGCTCTCGATTGCGCAGTTTCAAGAGGGGCTGGCCGCGTTTGACCGTTTCGCCGGGTTTTACCAGCAGCGTTTCAAGGGTGCCGGCGGTTTCATTGGCAACCTGTGTTCGTTCCGCCGCTTTTACGACTCCCGGCGCGCGAAAACTATTCGGAAACGGCACCACACACAGCAAAGCCAAAATCACGGCTGCCGCGCCGGCCGCGACTCCAATCGCGCGCGACCGCACACGGTCCAATTTTGGACTCGTCGCAAGATAACGAATGAATCGCACGATCGGCACGGTCACCCACGAAATTAAACAGACGATCGCCATGACGATGCCGATGATCAGAAAACGGTCCGCCACAGCCAATAGCACACCGCTGAAGACGACCGCGCGATAAATCCCGCTGGTGATGCCGTAAAAAATCAGCCAACCCGCTTCCCGCTTCGTCCGCGCCGGGCCGTCGGAGGGTTTCACGCCAAATAGCTTACTTTCCGCCAGATGCGTCAGTTGCCCGGTCGCGCGCTGGTTAAGATTCGGAATCTCGAGCAGGTCGGACAGAATGTAATAGCCGTCGAAACGAAGCAGCGGGTTGATATTGAAAATCAACGTCGAAACCGAGGCCACGAACATCATGTTGTAGGCCAGACTGTGCAGCGTGCCCGGCGCGGTCTTGGCCCAAACGAACGTGGCCAGCGCGGCGACGAACAATTCCACAATCATGCCCGCCGAGCCGACGAGCACGCGTTTGTATCGCTCGCGGAAGCCCCACGAAGACGTGGCATCCACATAGGGCATCGGCGTGAAAATCATCAGCATCACGCCCATGACGTGAACTTCGCCGCCGTATTTCCGGCAAAAAATTGCGTGGCCGAATTCGTGGACGGTCTTGATGAAAATCAAACCGAGATAGAGCAGAATCAGATTTCCCGGTGCCAGCACGTTTTGGCCCTGCTCGCGGAGTGCGTCGAAATTGTCCACGGCAACTTTCACAGCGAGTCCAACGACTATCGCCCACAACGCGGCGCCAACCGGGCTAATCAGTTTCCCGACCACCGGCAGGACGCGGACCAAAAACCGGTCCGGATCCAGCAGCGGAAAACGCATGAACATGATGTTCAGGAATTGGAAACCAATCTCGCGCTGCTTGCGTTGCTTGTAGCGTTGGAAGAGTTGCGCGCTGTCGGCCGCCAGGTCGTATTGCAGCAGGTTCGCAAAATAGAGCTGCGAAAGAAGCTGAATCACGGCTTCCTGGCTCGGTGCTTCATCGGGAAAACGATCCAGGCATTGCTGCCAGACTTGCTCGACCGTTCGATCCGGCCGCAGCCGCGCCACAAACTCATAAGCCGCGGGTCGCAGGCGGAAGTATTGATTGCTGAACGGATTCTCCAGGACGATCCAGCGTTCGCCGCGAAAATTTTGCCGCCGCACGCGCACGCCCGGACGCAGGCATATCCGCTGATTGGCAACGCGATACCAGGATTCGCTGAAGGTTTTCATGTTACCACCACAACTTCATGCGGAGGAAATCCACCGTGCGATGCGTAAGAATCCAAAAGAGGCTTCTTTTCTCGACGGATAATTTGCACAACCCCGTCATTCCCGGACGCCACCAGGTTTCCGGCCTCTGGTCTAATTTCATGCGGACGAGAAAGACATTGCCGTCTTTTTTGGTCACTGCGGCGGGTTCGATGGTTTGAATTGAAACGGGATATTTGAGCTTGGGTTGCGTCACAAACGCGATTTCGCCCTGGGAACTTTTTAAAATTTCCTTCACGTCCCGTTCGGGTACTTCCGCCTCGGCGTAAAGTGTATCCAGACGCGCCACTTTGAACAACGCGTCACCCTGCTTCACCGGCGCGGCGATGCGTTCGCGCAAATCGCCTTCGACCACAATGCCGTCGAACGCCGATTTAACAATCGCGTTGTCCAAATGGAACCGGACCAAATCGAGCCGTGCCTGCGCCTGTTGGGCGAGCGCGTCGGCAATGCGCATTTCGGCGAGGCTCCTGGCGGCCCGGGCTTTTTCAGACTCGCGCTGATAACGCGTGAGGTCGGCCTGCGCGGCAGATTCTTCCAGCGCCAGTTCGCTGCGATTCAGCGCGAGGAGTTTTCCGCCTTTTTCAACATGATCACCGGCGCGCACAAAAACCTGTTCAATATATCCGTCGAATGGCGCGGTCAAATATTCCGCCTCGTCGCTGCGCAGAATGAAATTGCCTTCGACACGGTAGTTCACCCGAATCAGAAACAACGCCGCGAGGATGAGCACAGTGCCGATGACTGAAACTTTGCTCCAGGTATGTTCCGGCCCGAGCCAGTCGGCAAAGTATTCGCGAGTGGCCGCACCCCAGCGCGCTCCAAACCAGCGATCCGAGCTTTTCAAATCACTGAGCCGCCGCACCGCCTGGTCGCAAATCAGCCGAAGCTGCTGGAGTTCGACCGTATTGAAAGGAGCTTCGTTGCGCTCACACGTCAAAACCGCGACGACTTTCCCGTCCAGGCGCAAGGGAATGG
>DASZPR010000168.1:0-6162 GCA_035550235.1 Verrucomicrobiia bacterium
AGGAAGATCGCCCCCACCCTGATAACAAATTCAACCGTGATTCGGTCAGCCGATGAATTGTTTGATCTTTGGGATCGTTCCGTGCGAGCGAGGGAGGGTTACGCCGAAGCGCTCGCTCGAATGGGAACCCATTCCTGGCCCGACAACTTTTGGGTCAATGGTTCCGAACAGCTCCTGCTCGTAAAGCAAAAGCCGCCGGACGACTGGTTGCAGTTCCAGCTCAGCAAATCAACCGCTCCCCATCACGAAACGATTTATGCAATGCTCTCGCGCAACTGGCTGTTTCGGCAATTGGCGGAACGCGCGGGCGAACTGGATCGGCGGGGGGATTTTGTGGTGGTCGCAGACATCGCCGGGGAAAAATTTTCGCTTTCCGCTTCATCGGCAGCCGAAGGCGCGGTTCAAGCCACGGAAGCGCAACAGTTACAAGCACAACATCAACCCATAAGCCTAAGCTGCGCTCTCAGGGACCCGCACGCGTATTTTCAAGCCGCGCAGCGGCGGCAGATGGTATTCGCGTCTCTTATTTTCGGCGCATTGCTGGCCGGGCTCGCCTCGGCGATTGTGCTGCGCCGCTCATTGCTTCGCCAGCAGACGTTAAACGATCAAAAATCCAATTTCGTCTCCAGCGTCTCGCACGAACTGCGCGCGCCGATTGCCTCCGTCCGTTTGATGGCCGAAAGCCTCGAGCGCGGCAAAGTTGCTGAAGGCGAAAAACAAAACGAATATTTTCGCTTCATCGTCCAGGAATGCCGCCGGCTCTCGTCGTTGATTGAAAATGTTTTGGATTTCTCGCGCATCGAGCAAGGGCGCAAGCAATATGAATTCGAGCCCACGGATTTGTTCGCGCTGACACGCGAGACAGTAAAATTGATGGAGCCGTACGCGGAGGAAAAAGGCGTTCAATTGAAATTGGAAACGCCGCCTGCCACGCCGGAGCGCAGCGAAGGCGGGAACATCGAAGTGGAAGTCGATGGCCGTGCGATTCAACAGGCGCTCGTGAATCTCATCGACAACGCCATCAAACATTCCGCCAAAGGGCAGGCGGTAACGATCGGATTGGACGCCGAACAAAGTGCTTTGGGCGTCTCGCCCAAACCCGAGTCGCCATTTTCGTCAAAGGCCCAATTGCCCGTCCTGCTCTATGTGGAAGACCAAGGCTCCGGCATTCCGCCTGCGGAACACGAGAAAATTTTTGAGCGATTTTACCGGCTCGGCTCCGAGTTGCGCCGGGAGACACAAGGGGTGGGGATCGGCCTCAGTATCGTGAGGCACATTGTTGAGGCGCACGGTGGCACCGTCACCGTGCGCAGCAACATCGGCGAAGGCAGCCGGTTTACGATTGTTTTGCCAGTGTTAAACGCGAAGACGCAAGGAAGCGGAGGCGCAAAAAAGTTATGAATCGATCGCGACTTTGCATCTTTGCGCCCTTGTGTTGAAATGAATATGGCTCGTATTTTAATCATCGAAGACGAGACGCCGATGCGCACGGCGCTCAAAGACGTCATTGAAAACGAGGGCTATCGCGCCATCACGGCCCCGGACGGCGAGAGCGGCCTGAAACGCGCCCTCGAAGAAAAGCCCGATCTCATCCTGCTCGATATCATGATGCCGAAGCTCGATGGCTACGAAGTCTGCGCGGAATTACGCCGCCTCGCCAATCCCGTGCCCATCCTCATGCTCACGGCGAAGGGCCAGGTCGAGGATCGCGTGACTGGCCTCGATGCCGGTGCGGATGATTACCTCGTCAAACCCTTCAGCACAGAGGAACTCCTCGCGCGCGTCCGCGCCCTGCTGCGCCGATTCCAAAAGCAAACCAAGTCGCCGGCGAAATTGAAACTTGGTGAAGTTGAAATCGATCTCGCGCGGCAAACTGTCGTGCGCGGAAAAAAGCCGCTCCATCTGACCGCCAAGGAATTCGCCATGTTGCGTTTGATGGCCGAATCCCCCGGCGAACCCGTCACGCGCGAGCGCTTTTTGGATGTGGTGTGGGGCTACGCCGCATTCCCCACCACCCGCACGGTGGATAATCACATCGCGAGCCTGCGCGGAAAGCTCGAGCGCGATCCTGATTCGCCGAAATGGATCAAAACCGTGCACGGCGTGGGTTACCGGCTGGACTTATGAAAGCAAATCAACGCAGAGACGCAGAGGACGCAGGGGGGGCGAAGCCCAAAAGATTTCCGATGTTTTACTCTGCGAATCTCTGCGTTCTCCGCGCCTCTGCGTTGATCCCGGTTCTGATTTTGCAAATTCGTGACAACTCGTTTCGTTGAACAAATTAAAGTTCGCTCCGAAATTCGGAGGCTCTTATGAAAATAAAATTCTGGATACTGGCAACAACGCTCGCGCTGACCGCGATGGCGCGGGCCGCGACCAACGACCTCACCGTCCTGTTGCAAAAGGGTTTGTTCGATGAGGAAGCCAACCGCGATTTAACCGCCGCCATCACCGATTACCAATCGCTTGCCAGCGCCTTCGACAAAGATCGCCAACTCGCCGCCACCGCCATTTTCCGGCTGGGCGAATGTTACCGCAAACTCGGCAAAACCAACGAAGCGGCCGCCCAATACCAGCGTATCATCAAGGAATTCAGCGACCAGCCGACACTGGTCAATTTGAGCCGGCAAAATCTGGCAGGGATGGGCAGTGCGGCGGGCACGGTCGTGGTGGCGTCAAACTCCGCCATTTCCGAACCTGCCCGGCAGTTGGCGTGGGTAAAGAAATTGCAAGCAATGCCGCTCGCTGAGGTCCGGCAGGTGGCGCCGACAGTTTTGACCGACGCCACCCTCATCAACTTGATTTATCAATATAACCAGGTCGAGCTCGACCTCATTCGCTTGCGAACCGATCATGGCGAGGAGCATCCGGAAGTTCAAAAGGAGAAGGCCATGCAATCCGCGTTGCAGGACAAAATCAAGGAACGGTTGAACGGCATGTCGCAGGCGCTTTCAATGGAACTGGGAGTTCCCTCCACTAACTCCGGTGATCACGAATCGGCCGCCCCTGAAGTTGTCACCACCGACGAAGAACAAACCCAAATCCGCAACATCCAGGCGATGATCCAAAACAGCCCGGATTTAATCAATGCGCCGGATAGCGACGGCAAGACGCCGTTGATTCTCGCCGCTGAAAAAGGCCAGTTGGTCGTCGCGAAATATTTGCTCGACCACGGCGCGGACGTGAACGGCTTGAGCCGCAATCACGGCGCGGTGCCGTTGCTGGCGGCGGCGGGGAACGGCCACAAAGCCATGGTGGAATTGCTGCTCGCGCGCGGCGCGGATGTCAGCGGCGGCGGCCTTAACCCGCTTTATGAAGCCGTCAGCAAAGGTTACCTGGCCGTGGCGGAAGTGCTCATTGCGCACAAGGCTGACGTCAACGCGCGTTCCGGCACGGATTCGAATGGCATGCGGCCGTTGCACATTGCGGCGCGGGACGGTCGAACCGAATTATTGCAGTTGCTCATCCAGCATGGCGCGGATGTCAATGTCACGGACGATCAGGCGCGCAATTCGCGCGGTTACACCCCGCTCGAATTGGCCGCCATGCAGAACGAAATCCCCGCGGCTAAAATCCTGATCGCCGCCAAAGCCGACGTTGAAACCAGGGATAAGAACCGCGAAACCCCCGTGGAAGCAGCGATCCATTGGAATGGCGGCGATAAAGCGGACATGGTCTCTCTGTTGTTGGATGCCGGCGCGAGCGCGGATGAAACCAATAGTGACCGCGCCACACCACTATTGTATGCAGTTCAGAGCGGAGCCGTGGACACTATCCGCGTGCTGCTCGCTCACAAAGCCGACCCAAACCGCATGGGCAGCCTGGTAGTTGACAACAGTTATGGCCGGTATTCACCGGTATTTCTCGCGATTTCCAAACCGGAGATTCTAAAGTTGTTGTTGGAAGCCGGGGGCAAGGTGGAAGACACTCTTTATTCTGCAATCGACAAGGGTCAAGTGGAGTCGGTTCGTTTGCTGCTTGAACACGGAGCCGACCCCAACGAGCCCAGTCCTAAAGGGGTCCTCCCGCTGGTGCAAGCGATGGAAAATTACAAGAGCAAAGGCGCGATTCCATTGCTGCTGGACAAAGGCGCGGACCCGAATGCTCGCGGCAATGATCCGGTGGACAGAACTCCATTGTTTCTGACCCAGGACCCCGAAATTGGTCGCTGGCTCCTGGCACACAAGGCCGAGGTCAACGCCCGTGATAAACAGGGAAATACGCCGCTCATGTCTGCCTTGTGGAACCGCACCGCCACCAACTATATCGAAATGCTCCTCCAAGCCGGCGCGGGAATTGATCTGCAGAACACGAACGGCAACACCGCTCTCCATTACGCGGTGGTCGCCGGATCTCCCGACACAGTGGCTATTTTGCTGGCGCACAAAGCAAATCCAAATATCCAAAACGAAGTCGGCTCGACACCCCTGGACCTGGCGAAGAGTGGCTCAAGCGGACGCATAACAGGACAATTATTGGCGGCCGACCAAAATTATCTGTATACGCCCAATGCCGATAACGAAAAGAATATCGCCGATCAATTGCTGCAAGCGGGCGGCCTGGCCGACCTCCCCAAACGCAATCGCATCGAAGTCCGGCGCGGCTCAAGTTCGGCTGGCGGCGTGGCCTTCACCAAAGGTTCGCGCGACTGGAACCGCTACAGCCTGTTGGAAATGATTGCCGGTAATTACGGGTTGATCTCGCAAAGTCAAGCGGGCGAATGGCGGACTATCAGTGAAAGCCGGTTGAGCCTATGGGACAGGTATCTTCGCTTCCCGGACTTCAAAAACATCGTCGTTTATCGGCGCACGGATGCGTCGGCGAAACAGAAGCCGATCAATGTCAATGTGAAGGACATCTTGAGCAGTGGCGATTGTTCGCGCGATATGTGGCTGGAATGGGGCGACGTGGTTGAAATCCCCGAGGCCGATCATCCAGTTGACCAAAAGTGGGGCGGTCTGTCGGCCGAAGAAGTAAACGCGATCGTTAAGTGCGTTTCGAGAGAAGTCACACTGGTCATCAAAGGCGAAAGCACGAAGCTGAACCTCGCGCCGCAGTTGATCATCAACCCTCCAGGCAACGATTCCTATTTGACCCACGCCTCCTTCATGCTCCTCTCCGTGCTGGACAACTCAAAACTGGTCCGCGTCTCCTCCGATTTGTCCCGCGTGAAAGTCACCCGCGTCGATCCCGACACCAAAAAGCAGCGGGAGTGGCTCATCGATTGCACCAATCCCAGCCAGGCCGACCTGTGGCTGCGCGATGGCGATGTGATTGATGTGCCGGAGAAATGAGTGACATCCTGCCATAACTGTGCCATACTTACGGCATGAACTCGACTGCACACTTGGACCGTTCGAACCGCATTGTTCTCTCCCGAGATATGCGCCGCGCGGCGGGTATCAGCACAGGACAAAAACTCAAAGTGTCCGCCGCTCCCGGCCGTATCGTTCTGGAACTGGAAGCCAATCCTAACGGCAAAGTTGTCAAACGTGGCAAGTTGAAGGTGTGGACTGGCGCAGTTCCTAACACCCCATTGGAAGAGGCTGTTGAACAAGCGCGCCGCTACGAGCGATGACTTTCCTTGATACTGGAATTTTGGTGGGGCTGTTGCTTGAAAAACATCCGGAACACAAAACCTGCGCGGCGGCGCTGGCACAGTTTCCTGATTGCTTCACCAATTTTCACGCATTGGCCGAAACCTTCGCCACCTTGACCGGTTTTTACAAAGTTCCCACCCGCGCCGCCACCGAATTAACGCTCGGGTTAAAAAACCAGGTGAAGGTCAAGGCGCTTACCAGCGCGGATTATGAAACCGCCATCCGTGAGGCCCGCAGCCGCGGTATTATGGGAGGTGGCATCTATGATTCCTTGCACGCAACATTTGCGCGACGCGAAGGCGCTCGCCGCATAGTGACCCGCAACCCCTCGTATTTCGCCCACGCCGCGCCGGAGGTGGAAATCCTGACCCCGTAGCTACGCCGCAATTTCCTGCGGCCCCTTGCCGCCGTTTACCAGGAACAACACCGCCATGCGCACCGCCAATCCGTTCGTCACCTGGTCCAGAATCAACGACCGCTCGCCATCCGCAATTTCGCTGTCGATTTCCACGCCGCGATTAATGGGGCCGGGATGCATAATGAGCGCGTCCGGTTTGGTTTT
>DASZPR010000169.1:0-4767 GCA_035550235.1 Verrucomicrobiia bacterium
GCTTTTCAAAATCCGGGCGGACATCGTTTCGCTCAAGTACACACCGCCGTCCAGCACGCGTTGAATGGCGGAAACCAGGTGCTCGGCGCTCTCCTCCTTCATGATGTAACCGGACGCGCCCGCGCGCAAACAACGCTCGGCATAGACTTTTTCATCATGCATGGAGACTACGAGGATCGGGATGTTCTCGTGGAGCGCGCGCGCGTCCTTGATGAATTCCAGGCCGCCGCCGCTCTTCATCGTCAGGTCCGCAATGATCAGGTCGGGATGATAATGCGGGATCGTGGCCATGGCCTCGACCGGTCCACTCGCTTCCCAGCAGACTTGCATGGTCGGTTGTTTGTTGATCAATTGCGTCAGGCCGGCGCGCATCATCGGATGGTCATCGACCACCATAATTCGCTTGCGTGCATTGGCGCCTTCAATCTGGTTCATGATGTTTTTCTAAGTCCGTTCCAAAATAAGGTTATCCGTTTTTGTGCAGGGTGCACGTGATGTGCGTGCCCTTGCCCGTTTGAGATTCAATCCGCAATTCCGCGCCGATGACATCCGCCCGGTATTTCATCGCGTGCAATCCCAGCCCATGGCCGTTGGTCATCGGCAGTAAAAAACCTTTGCCGTTGTCGCTGACCCGCAATTCAGTTCGGTTTCGGTTCGCTTCCAGCGCAATCCGGATTTCGCTCGCCTCACTGTGCTTCAACGCGTTGGTGACGGCCTCCTGGCCGATGCGATACAACTGTTCGGAGGCCTCGGGGCCGCAGGAAACGCCGTTCGCCGGCTCTTCAAATTCACATTTCACCTTGGTAACCGAGGAAGTGTTGTCCGCGAGCCGGCCCAGGGCTTCCGTCAGCCCGTTTTCTTCAAATGAAACCGGCGCGAGTCCGTGTGACAACATGCGGATTTGCCGAATGACCTCGTGAAGTTCGCTGCCAATTTTTTTTAAGGAATCGACGCATTGCGGCGCGTGGACTTGCAATTCATGCTGCATGCTCGCGCAGGACAAGGCAAGCGCCGTCAACTGCTGGCCCACACCATCGTGCAGGTCATGTCCGATGCGCCGCATCTCGCTGTCGCTTGCTTCGATGATCTCGCGCTCAAGCCGTTTGCGCTCAGTGATGTCGATATTGACTCCGGTCATCGTGCTCGGTTTGCCCGATTCGTCCTTGAAAACCTGCCAGCGTCCAAAAAGCCAATGCACGCTGCCGTCGGGCCAGATGACGCGCCATTCGCCCTCCGTCGGCAGGCCGGTTTCAATCGCCTGCTCCACCAGCGCCACTGCCTCGGCGCGGTCCTCGGGATGGATCAATTCTTCCCATGCTTTTTGCGTGACGGCGAATCCACCGGGCGGCAGGCCATACATCGCCTCCAGTTCCGGCGACCGGGTGCGCACGTTCGTCGTGACGTTCCACTCGAACGTGCCGATGCGCGCCGCCTGTTGCGCCAGCCGCAGGCGCTCTTCGCTGCGGCTGAGCGACAGTGTGCGTTCCTGCACGCGATTTTCCAATTCCTCCTGCGAGAGCCACAGAGCCGATTCCACGACGCGGCGCCGCGTATTTTCGCGCCACAAGGCGGTAAACACGCCAATCAACAAAATGGCGCTCAAAAGCCCGCTGAAAATATTCACCAGACTCACCAGCGCGCTGTCCCGGTCCAGGGCGGCGCGGCGCAAAACCAGCAGCCGGTTCTCTTCGCCGATCATTTTGTCGACCCCGGCGTGGATGCCATCGAGACTTTCTTTTATCTGGCGGCGGAACTCCAGGTCGGGCGCAAGGGGATCGCCCTTCATCAAAGCGTTAAGATGTTCGCAGCTCATCCTCTGGTGTTTCGCCAAGAGCCCTTCGAGGTTGGCGAGACTTTTCCGTTGAACCGGATTATCCCACGTTAGGGTCTCCATGGATTGGAGCAGCGCAGGCATACGGTTCGTGGCGTTAAAGAAGGGTTGGAGATATTCATTGTCGCGGGTAAGCGCGTAACCGCGCTGGCCGACCAGCATGTCGGAGGCGCGGGAAAGTATTTCCTCCAGGGTGGCAATGACCTGATGGGTATGGTCAACCAGATCGGCTTGCCGCGTGGCGTTATGGTCCAGTTTCCACCAAAGCACATTAATGCCCGCGACCAGGGCAATGGCGACGCAGAACGCCATGATGCGCGGCCAGGCCGCATTGTAGGCCCGTGGGGTTGCGTTTTTCACAGCTAAAGGAGTTATTACACCTGTTGGCCGCGATGCCAAGGTAAAACGCGACTGGCCGCGTCTTAAAGGCCTGTGCCCCAAATGTTCTGGAAGCGAAGCGATAGGGCGCGTCACTCGGTGCGCGCCGTCGAATTACGAGAAAAAGTCGAATTTTCCGACGAATGATGCCAGCGGCGCGCACGGAGTGACGCGCCCCACCGTTACAGTTCACCCGCTGGTTGCAACGAAACCCGCTTCCGTTATTATCCGTCTGGAAACCCATCATGAAAAACACCCTCCTCCTTTTTTTGCTCGCCATGCTCACCGCTTCGCAGGCGCTCGCCGCCGGTGAAGACGCGTTTTATAAACTCGGCCCCGATTCGCTAGTGCAGGAAGGCGTGCCGCACGGGAAACTCCTCGGGCCGATGCATCTGCCCAGCGAGGTGTTCCCGAATTACACCCACACGTATTGGATTTACGTCCCGGCGCAATACGATCCCAAACAGCCGGCGGGACTGCTGGTATTCCAGGACGGCTCAGCCATGATCGCGACGAACGGCGACGTCCGCCTGCCCAACGTGCTCGATAACCTGATTTGGCGCCGGGAAATTCCCGTGATGATCGGCCTCTTCATCAGCCCCGCCATCACCACCAATCAACCGGAACCTTCCCCCTCAAGCTGGGGCGACCGCGACAGCCTGCGCCCGAAGGAATACAACGAGGTGACGAACCTTTACGCGCGCGTGATCTGCGACGAATTCCTCCCGCTGATCGAGAAGCAGTATAACATTTCATCCGACCCGGACATGCATTGCATTGGCGGTTCCAGTTCCGGCGCTATTGCGGCGTTTACGGTGGCTTGGTTTCGTCCGGATCAATTTCACAAAGTCATCAGCAGTGTGGGCAGCTTCGTGAACATTCGCGGCGGGTATGTTTATCCCGAAATGGTCGCGGCCGCTGAACGCAAACCCATCCGCATGTTTTTTTGTGACGGCGTGAATGACCTGCGCGGCACTGGCCGCACCAACGCACCGTACGACGTGAAACGCGATTGGCACATCCAGAACATCCGGCTCATGGAAGCGATGACGAAGAAGGGCTACGACGTGAATTACACGTGGGGCATCGGCCTGCACGGCCAGAAACAATTCGGCGCGCAATTGCCCGAAATCATGCGCTGGATCTGGCGTGATTATCCGCGCTCCGCCGACCCCGACAATAAAGAAGAACGCTCCTTCCGCGGCCCGGCGGCGCAGTGATTATAGTGGCACGGGCATCCTGCCCGTGCGTATCGAGAGTTATACCTGGGGCATTGAACAACCATGAATGTCGATAGACAGAACTATTTGCAATTGGTTGATGCGATTCGAAGTAGAAATCTGTCCAAGGAAAACCTCGATGCTTTGAACAGCATTATTGCCCAAAACGGTTCTCCCCAATTAGTGGATGACCTTGTTTGCAAGGAGAAGGCGGTTGGCCGAGACGAGGAAGATGCGGTTTCTGAGACGATGCGCCACTTGGAATCGTTGGCGGACACTGCACTTTCTTTAGCATGCGTCCTGATGGTCCACTTGTTGCCGATTGCGGGTTGTTCATTTGACCATGACGTCTTCGATAGCGTTGGACTATGGATATGCAATAATCCTTCTGAGGAACTAGCGCACCAACTTAGATTAATTGCTTCAGCAGAAACGGACTCACAGGCGAAAAAAAATTATGAAGGGTTAGCTGAGTTTGTTGAAAACGCTCAAAAAGGAAAATCCCCAGGCCACTGATGGCTCTGGTGTTAAATTTGAACTAGTCACGCCAAACAATTGCACGAACAGAAAAGGGTGGTAAAGGGATTGATCCTCACTCGCTTGAATCGCACAGACAATATGCCTGTGCCACTATTTAAATACCCGCCAGCCGCCCCGTCGAATCCCCATGCCGTTCCAATCCCTGCACGCCCATGCGATCCGCCATGCCCAAAAATAAATTCGTCAGCGGCGTGGAATCCGTCTGCGTGTAACGGCCGGGATTCAGCGTCCCACCGCCGTTGCCCGCGAGCAGGATCGGTAGGTTCGTGTGCGTATGGCGATTGCCATCGGCGTTGCCCGAGCCGTACACGATCATGGAATTGTGCAGGAGCGAGTTGCCGTCCACGTCCTTCGTCTCATCCATTTTTTGCAGGAAGTTGGCGAGATGCTTCGCGTACCACAAATCAATCTGCTTCACCTTGCCGATCAATTCGGGATCGTTGCGATGATGCGTGAGGTTATGGTGCCCTTCCGCAATTCCGATTTCCGTGAAGGTGCGATTGCTGCCCTCCGCGGCAATCAACATCGTGGCCACGCGCGTGGAATCCGTCTGAAACGCCAGCAACAGCATGTCGAACATCAACTGGATGTGCCCGCCAAATTCCGCCGGGATGCCCGCCGGCGCATCCGCGTCCGGATTATGCACCGGCATCCGCTCCGCTCGCTCGATACGCTGTTCGATTTCCCGCACGCTCGTCAGGTATTGATCCAGTTTCTGCCGATCGCGCCCGCTCATTTTTTTCTGGATGGCATCCACGTCGTCCATGACGAAATCGAGGATGGAATGCTGCTCCTGCT
>DASZPR010000170.1:0-16331 GCA_035550235.1 Verrucomicrobiia bacterium
TTCTTTGCGGCAGCAGCACCGAAGGCGACGGCGGCTGGCACGTGCACTTCGAGCGCACCAAAGATTTCGGCAAAACCTGGACTGCAACCGCCCCCGTGAATGACAGCAAAGAAATCGGCGCGATTCAGCCCAGCATTTTGTTCTACGCAAACAATCGGCTGCAGGCCGTTGGCCGCACGCGAAACGACAAGCTGTTCCAAATCTGGTCGGACGACAACGGCGCCACCTGGGGCAAAATGAGTCTGCTCGACCTGCCAAATCCGAATTCCGGCACCGATGCAGTGACCTTGCACGATGGCCGGCAACTTTTGGTTTATAACCACAACACACGCGATGGTTCCAGCAACAAGGGCCGTAGCCCATTAAACGTAGCCGTCTCGACCGACGGCGAAAATTGGTCCGCGGCGCTGGTGCTTGAGGACGATTTGAAGGCCCCGAACGGATTCGCTTATCCCGCCGTCATCCAAACCAGCGACGGCCTCGTGCACATCACTTACACGTGGGAACGCAAGCGCATCAAACACGTGGTCATTGACCCCGTCAAATTGACTTTAAAACCGATTGTTCACGGCGAATGGCCGAAATGAACGTCACCGACCATTCATCATGAAGAAAGTTTTATTGGGAATCACGCTGGCCGTTTCGACGATATTCATTTGCCAGCGAAACATCGCGCAGGAAACGACCAAAAAATCGTTGTGCCTGTGGTACACCCAACCCGCGCAAAAATGGACCGACGCGTTGCCCATCGGAAACGGCCGATTGGGCGCAATGGTGTTCGGCGGAACGACTGACGAGCGCATTCAGTTCAATGAGGACACACTGTGGAAAGGTTTCCCGCACAATTACAACCGCGCGGGCGCGCATGATTCTCTCGCGAAAATTCGCCAGCTTCTCTTCGACGGAAAAACGAAGGAAGCCTCAGACCTGACGCGCAGTAATTTTCTGAGCGATCCCGTGCGGCAGAAGGCCTATCAACCTTTCGGCGATCTGCATTTCCATTTCGCCAATCAAGGCGACGTTGCCGACTATCGGCGCGAGTTGGATTTGGACACGGCAACCGCCGTCACGACCTACCGCGCCAGCGGCGTCCGTTTCAAACGCGACGTTTTCGCCAGCTATCCTGACCACGCCATTATCACTCACATCACTGCAGACAAACCGCGCGCCCTTAGTTTCACGCTCAAGATCGACAGTCCGCAAACAAACTCTTCGACGAAGGCCATCGCGCGCGATACGCTCGCGCTGACGGGCCAGGTCGAAACGAATGGTTTGCGTTTCGAATCACGTGTACGCGTGGTGTGCGAAGACGGCACGGTCACTACGAACGGAAATGCCCTCGTAATTGAGAATGCTAATTCCGCCATGGTATTTCTCGTCGCCGCGACCAGTTTCAAGAATTTCCAGGACATCAGCGGCGATCCCGCGGCGTCCTGCGCCCGCGACCTGGCAGCTGTCAGCAAAAAATCATTTTTCACCATCCGCGTCGGGCAGCTTGCCGATTTTCAAAATCTATTCGGCCGCGTCGATCTGAATCTCGGCCATACATCCAAAGCCGACTTGCCCACCGACGAACGTTTGCAAGCTATAAAAACCGCCGGTCTGGACAGCGACCCCGCCCTCGCCGCGCTTTACTTTCAATACGGTCGTTACCTTCTCATTTCCAGCAGCCGCCTCGGCGGTCAACCTGCGAACTTGCAAGGCCTCTGGAACGAGGAGCTCAACCCTCCGTGGGAAAGCAAATGGACGCTGAACATCAATTGCGAGATGAACTACTGGCCAGCGGAATTGTGCAACCTGAGCGAATGCACTGAGCCGCTCTTCGCCATGATCGACGACCTCGCCATCGGCGGCGCCCGCACCGCACACGACCAATACGGCGCTCGCGGCTGGGTCGTCCATCACAATACCGACCTCTGGCGTGGCACCGCTCCCATCAACAACATCGATGGCGTCTGGCCCACTGGCGGCGCGTGGCTCTGTTATCATTTGTGGGAACACTACCTGTTCACCGGCGACAAAAAATTCCTCGCGCACGCGTATCCCGCGATGAAAGGCGCGTCGCTCTTCTTTGTGGATGATCTCGTGAAGGATCCGCAAACCGGCTGGCTCGTGACCTCCCCGTCGTTTTCGCCGGAACAAGGAACCCTTTGCTACGGCCCCACGATGGACAATCAACTCATCCGCGCGTTGATGAACAGCACCATTGCCGCCGCCGAAATTCTGAACACGGACAAAACCTTCGTTGCCGAGTTGAAAAAAACGCGCGACCAACTTCCGCCAAATCAAATCGGCAAATACGGCCAGCTCCAGGAATGGATTCCCGACGTGGACACCCCCAACAATAACCACCGGCACATGTCCCCGCTCTGGGCGTTGTATCCCGGCGCAGACATCACGCCGGCGGACCCGAAACTCTGGGACGCCGCGAAACTCCTCCTGAAATGGCGCGGCGCCGGCAGCACCGGCTGGAGCTTCGCGTGGCGCATTCCGCTCTGGGCGCGCGCCGGCGATGGCGAATACGCCTATCAACAACTGATCGGATTATTACAAAAGCGCACGTTGCCAAATATGTTCGACCTGTGCGGCCCATTTCAGATCGACGGCAATTTCGGCGCAACTGCCGGCATCGCTGAACTTCTCCTGCAAAGCCAATGGACGGAAACGCGCGATGGAAATTCCGTCCGCATCATCAGCCTGCTGCCGACGCTGCCCAAAGCATGGCCCACCGGTTCGGTGAAAGGATTGCGTGCGCGGGATGGATTCGTCGTGGACATGGATTGGGAAAACGGCGCATTGAAACACTTCGTTATCCACTCGACACTCGGTAAACCTTGCTTGCTTCGTTACGCCGGCCACGACGTCTTTTTGAAAACGGAAGTCGGCAACGAGTATTCGCCGACAATACCTCACTGACGAACAATCCATGCGCGCAACACCCATTATTTTTGCACTCATTTTTTTCCTGACACTCGCGGCAACCCGCACACACGCTCAGGAGAGCACTTGGTCGAGCGCTGCCACGAAGCACCCGGTCAAAATGGCCGTGTTGAAGCCGAAGGATTTCAACGCCAGCCATCCTTCACCGCTGATCGTTTATCTCGAAAACCTGGCCGCGCCGCGCGTCGGCACGGATACGGATGACGCCATCCTGCGCGATTTTCTGAATGACGGTTACGTTGTAATCATTTTGGACTACGCGCACGAGCCCGAAGCGCGATTGCCTTTCATTAATCGAGATATCCTGCAATTACGCGAACAGGTGCTCCACAAAACCCTGCTGCCGGACATCGAGATTGATCCGGCGCACGTGTTCGTGGTTCCTTCCGGCAGCCGCTTGCTCCGCGATGTTATCTTTTATCACGACCCCGACCGCACGCTGGCAATGGACATCATTTATCCCTCGCATCCCTCGAAACGGGTCGGCGCAGTCATCGAATTTTCCTGCGACAATGTGAACCGCATGGGCAGCGGTTCACTCGTCAGTTGCAGCGACACAATTTTGGATGCAGAAGCGACGGAAGGTCTCGCCGTCGCGATGGCAGATCATCCGGTGAAAGCGCCTTACAAAGGCATCGATCCCATGCCCGACTGCGCGTGGAAAATCAAAGCCGCCGTCCGGACCTTGCGCGCAAAAGGCGCGGGCCTCGGCCTGAATGGCAAAATCGCGCCAGTCGGATTTTCCCGCGGCAGCGGCATGGCCTTGATGCTCGTCACCACGAAAGGCATGGAAGAATTCGAAGGCCACGGCGAAAACACCAATTCAACCAGTGACGTCCAGGGCGCCGTCGTCATGTCCGGACGGTTTTCCTACCTCGATTTGCTGCCGGGCGACCACATGCTACCACGCTACGCGGTCGCCTGGGGCGATCGCACGAATCACCTCGACACTTGGCGACGCGCCGGGGCGGTGGATTATTTGTCCGCCGCCACTCTCCCTCTTTTTCTCACCATCAATTGCTCCGAAGACGCCGATGCTCAACATCAAATGACCCTCCTGCGCAAACGCCTGGCCGATCTCGGCAGCGACGAAATTTTCATGATGGACCGCGAACCGCGCGGGCACAAAGTCACGCTCGTTCCCGATCTTCTAACGGCGATGGATTCCTATTTAAAATCACGCTTAAACTAACCCGACCTGATGCGCCGATTTTTTCTAATCATTACGTTCCTTTCCGCTCTCGCGACCTTGGCCGCCGAACCGGAACGCCAAATCATTCCCGCCAAGCCGGAAGGCCGCACGGTCGATACCCCCGCCATGCAAAAGGTGTATGACGAGGTGAAAACACCCTTCAAGTATGGCGTGATTCTCAAAGGCGGAGATACCAACGAACTCGTCGATTGCCCGAGTGTTTTCCGCTCCGGCGATCATTGGTACATGATGTACGTGGCCATCAGCAACAAGGTCGGCTACCAAACCTATCTCGCATCGAGCGACGATTTGCTTCACTGGACGAAGTTGGGATTGATTCTTCCGTTCAGCAATGACGGCTGGGACGCCTGGCAGGCCGATGGCGGCATCGCCCTCGCCGACCCGCGCTGGGACGGTGCGCACGAACTGGAAAAATTCGATGGTAAATATTGGCTCTCGTACATCGGCGGAGCAAAACAAGGTTACGAGACCGACCCGCTTTCCCTGGGCATCGCCTGGACCGAAAATCCGGCCGCGCCGAAAACCTGGCATCGCGTTGAACAGAACCCGGTGCTCTCGCCGCATCAACCCGACGCGCGCAGTTTCGAAACCAAGACCCTCTACAAAAGCCAAATCATCCACGACCAATCGGAATCGCTCGGCTGGCCATTTGTGATGTTCTACAACGCCAAATACAAAAACGGTTTCGAACAAATCGGCATGGCGGTTTCCCGCGACATGGTGAACTGGAACCGTTACGGAACAAATTCAGTGGTCGTGAATGGCGAGGCGAAACAAAACGGCATCAGCGGCGACCCGCAAATCGTGAAAATTGGCGATGTGTGGGTGATGTTTTATTTCGGCGCCGGCTGGCAACCGCGGGCGTTCGACACCTTCGCCTGCTCCTACGATCTCGCGCACTGGACCAAATGGACCGGCCAGAACCTCATTCAACCCAGCGAACCCTTCGACAAAACCTACGCCCACAAACCGTGGGTCTTGAAACACAAAGGCGTGGTCTACCACTTCTATTGCGCCGTCGGCACCGAAGGCCGAGTCATCGCACTGGCAACGTCAGTAGATCTGAAGGCCGCCCACTAATCCCCAGCGCTTCAATATATAAATACGCTGGTGGGGCGAGCGTCCCCGCGAGCCGCGCGTAGGCAACGTGCTGCCGGCGTCTCGCCGGCACCTTCATTAATCACGTCTCCAACCCCTCGATCTTCAACACACCCGCAAATTCACACGGCTTCTCCGCCGGCAATTGAACCGTGAGCCCCTCCACGCCATGCTTCCAAACTAATTTTCCACCACCCAGTATTTTGACGCGCTGTATTTTCCCCGCGACATAAGGACGACTTTGCGCCAACGCAGGAATCGCCAACTTCCCCTGCTCCGGCCACCCCATAAAAAACGCATAGAGCGTTTTGCCCTTCGTCGTGAACCGCACGTCCTCAAAAGTAAAATCCTTGCGATTGCTCTCGTTATATTTTTGCCCCGGCGCGGGCTTCGTCATGTTCGGACCCTCACCAAAAATTTTCCATGGTCGCGTTCCATGAATCGCCTCGCCGTTGACGCCCATCCAGGCGGTAATGGCCGCGAGAATTTTCTGCTCCTCTGCGTCCAGCGCGCCACGGGTGTTCAGCGGAAAATTCAGCAATAAGTTGCCGTTGCGGCTCACCACATCCACCAGCATGTCGATGACGCGTTTCGGCGTCTTGTAGGTCACATTGCGATCGTAATGCCAATGCCCCACGCACGAATCCGTCTGCCACGGTTGGGCCCAAATGCCGTCCACCACGCCACGCTCCTTGTCGAACACGCACATTCCGGCAGCCGAATCTGATTCCCGTTTGCTCGTGTAAACGCCCTCCATCCTGCCGTCATTGCGCAGGAGATTTTGATTGTAAAAATGCGCCACCAGATTCAAGCCCCACTCGCCGAAAGGAATTTGCCCGTCGCTGTAAAGCACATCCGGCTCGTGTTGATTCACGAGATCCTGGATGCGCAGAAACCACGTCCGCTTCCATGAATCCGGGATGCCGTCCTCGTCCCACGGCAACTCGCGATAAATTTCCGGGCAACCGCCGTAAAGATCGTTGAATGCCGGATCAATGCCATCGTACGGAACGCCCGCCAGCGGCCCAGTCTTGTCGCTGCCATGCGCGACCGACATCCACTTGTAAGCCATCCACAAATGATCACTCACGCCAAACTTCAAACCCTGCCGTTGCGCGGCGCGACGGAATTCCCCGACGACGTCGCGCTTGACGCCCATTTTCGCCGCGTTCCACCGCTGATATTTCGAATCCCACATGTCGAAATTATCCACGTGCACGCCCATGCTCATGAAATATTTCGCGCCCGCTTTTTTGTAAAGGCCGACGAGATGATCCGGATCAAATTGCTCGCCCTTCCACGTGGGAATGATGTCCTTGTAGCCAAATTTCGTCGGATGACCGTAGCGTTCTAGATGACTCTTGTATTGCTTCGTGCCCTGAAGGTACAAATTGCGCGCATACCAATCGCCATCCTCCGGCGCGGATTGCGGCCCCCAATGCGCCCACATGCCGAACTTCGCATCGCGAAACCAATCCGGGCAGCGATACGCGCGAAGGGATTCGCTCGTGCCCGCGAATGGCCCGGGGAAAATCTTCGGCAATTCCTCCGTCGCGACCGCTTCCGCCCCCCGCACGCGCGGCAGAAAAACGGCCGGTGCGGCGCAGGCCAATAATTTGAGAACATCGCGACGAGTCATGGAGGCGGGACTTTTCATTCTAAACAGCGGATGCGCGAAGCTAACATTTGAAAAAACTCGCGTCCAATCATTCCACCGGAGGCGATTGTTTTTTCTGACAAATTATTTGCCAAAATTGCAAACGGGTTTGCCTCGCGCGACATCGGTGTTTAAAGTCGCATCATGTCGCGCACCCCGCTGGCCCTGAAAATTCTGAGCGTTTTCCTTCTGCTCACCAGCCCTGGGTCGCGCGCCGCTGAAGCCGTCACTTCACCACGAGAACGCACCTCATTCAACGACAACTGGCTTTTTCTTCAGGGCGATCCCTCCGGCGCGACCGAGGAACTCAGCTATACAAATAAACCCCCGCGCGATTTTACTTTCGCGCAAACAGCATTCGACGACCGTGAATGGCGGCGGCTCAATCTCCCGCACGATTGGGCCATCGAAGGTCCGGTGAAGCAGGAATACGCCGGCGAAACCGCCAAGCTGAAATATTGGGGGCCGGTGTGGTATCGCAAACACTTTCAAATCCCCGCGAGCGACGCCGCCAAAAATATTTTCCTCGATCTCGACGGCGCCATGTCCGGCTCGGAAGTGTGGCTCAACGGTCACCCTCTTGGCGGCTGGCCGTACGGCTACACTTCGTTCGAACTCAATCTCTCACCGTTCATCCAGTTCGGTGGCGAGAACGTCCTCGCGATCCGCCTCGACACGCCGCCCGACGCTTCGCGCTGGTACCCCGGCGGCGGCATTTATCGCAACGTGTGGTTGGTCAAAACCGCGCCCCTCCACGTCGTTTATTCCGGCACCTGCGTGACGACGCCCAAAGTAAAGACTTCCGCCGCCGATGTTCAAATCATGGTGAACGTCGCGAACGAAACCATGAAACCCACGACCGCATCGGTGAAAAACGAAATTTTCAAACTCAACCTCAACGGCAGCCGGGGAAAATTGGTTGCGACTTCCGACGCCACAGGACTCAGCCTCACCGCACATTTAACAAACAGCGTCACAACACACATCACAATCAATCGTCCCGAACTTTGGAGTGTCAGCCAACCCAATCGTTACGTCGCCATTATCTCCATTGAACAGGACGGCAAGGTTGTCGACCGCTATGAAACTCCCTTCGGAATCCGCACGATGGAATTCACCGTGACAAATGGTTTTCTGCTCAACGGCCAACGCCTGCCCATCCATGGCGTGTGTCTGCACGATGACCTGGGCCCGCTCGGAATGGCCCTCAACACTCGCGCGCGCGAACGCCAGCTTGAACTCCTGAAAACCATCGGCTGCAATGCCATTCGCACCACGCACAATCCACCCTCGCCCGAATTGCTCGATCTGTGCGACCGGATGGGCTTCGTCGTGATGGCGGAAGCGTTCGATGCGTGGGCGGAGGCCAAACGCCCCGGAGATTACCACCTGTTTTTTCCCGAATGGCACGAGCGGGATTTGCGCGCGTTCATCCGCCGCGATCGCAACCACCCATCCATCATAATGTGGAGCATCGGCAACGAGGTTTACGAACAGCACGACGCCGACGGCTGGAAACTCGGCAAACAACTCGCCGACCTCGTGCAGCAGGAAGACTCCACGCGCCCCGTAACCATGGCGTTACACACGGTTGAATCCAGCACCAACGGTTTTCAAAACGTCGTCGATGTCTTCGGCTACAATTACAAACCCACTGAATACGCCGCCTTCCGAAAGAACAACCCCAATCTTCCCCTCATCGGCAGCGAGACCAGTTCCTGCGTCAGTTCGCGCGGCGAATATTTTTTCCCCGTCAGCAATGATAAAAAATCCGGCCGCGCCGATTTTCAAACGAGCTCTTATGACGTGGCCGCGCCCTCGTGGGCCTACATGCCCGACGTCGAATTCAAGGGCCAGGACCAGAATCCCTTCGTGGCCGGCGAATTTGTCTGGACCGGTTTCGATTACCTCGGCGAGCCCACGCCTTACGACCACGACACCACCAACCGCTTGCTCTTCACCAATCCCGCGGTTCAATCGAAGTGGGATGACGTGCTCAAACGCGGCGGCAAGATCGAGGTGCCCTCGCGAGCCTCCTATTTCGGAATCTTCGACCTGTGCGGTTTCAAAAAGGATCGCGCGTTTCTCTATCAATCCCGCTGGCAATCGAACGTGCCCATGGCCCATCTCATGCCGCAAAATTGGAACTGGCCCGAACGCGTCGGGCAAATCACACCGGTGCAGGTTTACACCTCGGGCGACGCCGCCGAACTTTTCCTCAACGGCAAATCGCTCGGCGTGAAACACAAAGGCCCGTTCGAATATCGCCTGCGCTGGGACGACGTGATTTACCAACCCGGCACCCTCAAAGTCGTCGCCACCAGGAACGGAAAAAAATGGGCAGCCGACACCGTGAAAACCATCGGCCCCGCCACGAAGCTGGAGTTAAAGGCCGACCGCACCTCCATTCGCGCTGACGGCCAGGATCTCTCATTCATTACGCTGACAATCGAAGACAAAAATGGCCTGATGGTGCCGAACGCCAGCAATCAAATCCGATTCCACATCAAAGGCCCCGGCGAAATCATCGCCACCGGCAATGGCGATGCCACCAGCCACGATTCCTTTCAATCGCCGGAACCGAAAGCCTTCAATGGCCTTTGCCTCGCCATCGTCCGCGCGCAAGCTGGTGAGACCGGAAAAATCATCATCGAAGCGGAAGCCGACGGACTTACCCTGGCCAGCATCACCATCAAAGCAGTGCACACAAAGTGACGCGCAACATTGGTTCGCCTCCTCCACCCGCACAAAGTTCGCAGTCGCGGAGCGACGCAGGAAATTAGCCAGCCACAAAGTGGCTGGTAAGGCGAATAGAGAACTTTTGTCCTGGAAGGACAACGGAAAGGAGAAGATTTATCGCGTCCTTCAAATGCTATGAGGCTCTCGCACTCCGGTCACTGCGATCGTTTCTCCAAAACGTTCTCTTATTTTTTCTCCGCCTTTTTCGCCGCTTCTTCCGCCTTCTGTTTCGCAACAAAATCCCTATACGCCTGCTTCACATCGAAACCGTGCGCGTTCAAATACGCCTCAATGGTAATTTTATACTTTTTGAAGAACGCCGACTTCTCCGTCATCGTCCCCGCATCCATTGCCTCCTCACGCGCCGCCTTGAGATTTTTCAGGATGAACGCCTTATGCTCATCCGTCAGCCCATGAAAAATCTCGCCGTAAGCATGAAAAGTGACCTTCACCTTATTCACCGTCATCGTGTCCTTCACCGTCTCAATCTGTTCAGGCGTTAAAATCGTCGAAAGTTCCGCCAGGAATTTTTCATGCTCGGGTTTGAACGACGCATACACACCATCAATCTTCGCCAGCGCCGCATTCCAGTTCGTTTCGCTCTGCTGGCTGCGCGCCTTGTCGAACTCGCCCCACAGCGTTTTGATTTGCGCATCGTTCTGCGCGTGCCACGCATTCAACGCCTTGAAGTGTGCCGCCAAAATCCCCTTCAATTTCGCTTCCTTCGCTGCATCGTCCAGTTTCAGGTCATCGAGAATCAGTTTGGTGTGTTTTTCCTCCGTCCGCTTTTCCTGCTCCGCCGGAGTCAACGACGTGGCGTCCTTCTGCTGCGCGGGAATGGAAACCAAACCGCCCGTGAACACGACGGCAGTCAATAGACAGACCAGGGATTTCTTCATTCAATCAGCGGAGTCGCGCACCAAAATTTAGTCAAGCCGTAAATATGAGTAGACAATTTTTATCGTCGCCCGAGTGAAACCGCCAAAACAAGCTGTCCGTCTGAATTGCTTTCAACCCGAAAAATCGGACAACTAAGACCATGAAGACAGTTCCCCGTCTCAAACAGCTTTGCCCCATTTTCCTCTTCGCTGTCGCACTTTTCCAAACCCGCATGCTCGCCCAGACCAACGCCCCAACCGAATGGATCGATCCCGACACCGGCCATCGCGTCGTGCAACTTTCTCGCGAACCCGGCAGCGAAAGCCTTTATTTCAATTTGAACCCCTTCACGCCCGACGGCAAAAAAATGGTCATCACCTCTCCCAGCGGCGTTTCACTGATCGATTTGCAGACCCACGACGTGGAAAAAATCGTCTCCGGCCGCCTTCACATCATCATGGTCGGCCACAAAACCGGAAAAATTTATTACGTGGCGATGAAGGTCGAAAACGGCGCCACCAATCGCTGGGTGTGCTCGATTGATCCCAACACCAAGGCCGTTCGTGAAATTCTGAAACTCCCGCGCGGCCAGGAAGTTTCCTCCGTGAACGCCGATGAAACCCTCCTCGCCGGCACCATCACCTATCGCAATGACTGGGGCACGAACTCGTATTTCGACGGCGGCCCAAATCGCCTCACCGATGTAGCGACCGCCGATCAAAAACGCGGCACCAAAGGCATCATGATGGAGGAACGCCTCGCCAAGCATTATCCGATGGCACTGTTTTTCTACAACATCGCCACCGGCAAAACGAAGACCTGCAATCGCTGCACCGATTGGCTGAATCACCTGCAATTTTCCCCGACCGACCCCACGCTGCTCATGTTTTGCCATGAAGGCCCGTGGCACAAAGTCGATCGCATCTGGACGATTCGCACCGATGGCTCCGATCTCAAATTGATTCATCAACGCACAATGGTCATGGAAATCGCCGGCCACGAATTCTTCAGCGCCGATGGCAAAACCATCTGGTATGATCTCCAAACTCCCCGCGGCGAGGATTTCTGGGTGGCCGGCTACAACCTCGCCACTCACGCCCGCACCTGGTATCACTTGCAACGCAACGAATGGTCCGTGCACTTCAACATTTCGCCCGACAACCAATTATTCTCCGGCGACGGCGGCGACGACCGCATGGTGGCGCACGCTCCCGATGGCAAATGGCTTTACCTGTTCCACCCGTCCTTGATCACCGACAGGTCCGACGGCAATACCAACACGAAAAATCTGATTCAAACCGGCGTGTTCGAATCCGAAAAACTCGTGAACATGAGCAAGCACGATTACGCCCTGGAACCGAACGCCATGTTCTCGCCCGATATGAAATGGCTGCTCTTTCGCAGCAACATGAGCGGCGTGAACCAGTCCTACGCAGTGGAATTGAAACGAGCCAATGAAAAATAAACGACAAAAACTCCGCGCCAGCCTGCTGAGCCTGGCGCTGTTTGGCGCATCGAACGTTTTCGTATCCGCCGCCGAAACTTCGCCGCTCTGGCCGGAAATCACACCGCAGACCCGCCCCTGGGCGTGGTGGTGGTGGCACGGCAGCGCCGTCGACACCACGAATCTCAGCCACGAACTGCAACGTTTCCACGACGCCGGTTTGGGCGGCGTGCAAATCACCTCCATCTACGGTGTCAAAGGCGCCGAGGACCGCGAAATCAAATATCTCACCCCCACGTGGCTGGATATGATGGGTTACACCGTCGACGAAGCGCGTCGCCTGCACATGGGCGTGGATATGACACTCGGCTCGGGTTGGTGTTTTGGCGGTCCGACCGTCAGCGACCAAGACGCTAACGCGAATGTCGTCTTCCGCACGTATCGTCTCAGCGCAGGTGAAAAACTCACGGAAAAATTCGATCCCAAAAACCTCCAGGCCCTCGTCGCCTGCTCGCCGGACGGAAAATCCATCGACCTCACCCGGGCCCTCACCGCCAGCGGCGAAGTCTCTTTCTCCTCGCCGGGCAACTATACCGTCTACGCCATTTCCCAAAAACCTTCCGGTCAAAAAGTGAAACGCCCCGGTCCCGGCGGCGAAGGTTGGATGCTGAACCCGGCCTACCCGCAAGCAATGAAAGACTGGCTGCCCTGGTTCGACAAAGCCTTCGCGAATTACCACGGCTCGAAACCGCACGGCGTCTTCCAGGATTCCTATGAATATCAAACCGATTGGGCGCCGAATTTCTTCGCGCAATTCGAAAAACTGCGCGGCTACAAATTGCAAAACGAATTACCCGCCCTCTTCGGCAACGAACAGGACGACCACGCCGCGCGCGTGAAATACGACTATCGCCGCACCCTTTCCGACCTGATCGGCGAATCAGGAACCGTCTGGATTAATTGGGCGCACAAAAACGGATTCGTCGCCATCGACCAGGCCCACGGCACACCCGCTAATTGGCTGGATCTCTACGGCCAGGCGGACATTCCCGAAACCGAGATGTTCCACAATGATCGCAACATCCTGATTTCAAAATTCGCCTCATCCGCTGCGCACACGCAGGGCCGCGAACTGACCGGCTCCGAATCCGGCACCTGGCTCAAGGAACATTTCACCGAAACCCTCGCCGACGTAAAATATGTCGCCGACGACCTCCTGCTCTCCGGCGTGAACCATATCTATTATCACGGCACCTGCTATTCGCCGGATGATGCGCCGTGGCCCGGCTGGCTGTTCTACGCCTCTACGGAAATGAATCCACGCAATCCCATCTGGCATGACGTGTCCGCCATGAACGAATACATCGCGCGCTGCCAATCCATCCTGCAATCCGGCAAACCGGACAATGACATCCTCCTCTATTGGCCCATCGCCGATTTCTGGAGTTCGCCGCAAGGCCGATTGCAGCGCATGGCCGTCAGCGCCACCGATTGGTTTGAGGGTCAGCCCATCGGCAAAGCCGCGCACGAACTTTGGACCAGCGGCTACTCCTTCGATTACATCTCCGACGCGCAATTGCAAAAAGCCAAAGCCAGCCACGGCCAAATCCAGGTGCCCGGCGGCAAATATCAGGTCATCATCGTGCCCGAGTGCAAACTCATGCCGCTCGAAACACTGAAACAACTCGCGGCTCTCGCAAAGAACGGCGCCACCGTCATTTTTGAAAACCAACTTCCGATGGACGTTCCCGGTTTGGGAAACCTTGCTTCAAACCGCAAGAGTTTCAAAAAACTCATCGATCAACTCCAGGAAAACTCCTCGTCCGGAAAAGGAAAAGTGGTCATCGCCGACCTGACGACGGCGCTCGCGCCCGCCTCCGGTTTGAACCTGCAGGAACGTTTTGCCATCAACGGCCATCTCTCCTACATCCGCCGCTCCTTCGACGGCGGCTGGAATTATTTCATCGCCAACCGCACCGATACGAATTTCGACCGCTGGTTCATCTTGAATCGCAGCGCCAAATCCATCGTCATACTCGATCCCCTCACCGGGAAATCCGGCCTCGCCCGCTGGGATGATGTGAACCAAATCCATCTGCAACTCGCGCCCGGGGAATCGCTAATCCTGCGCGCGTTCGCCGACAAATTCGTCAATGGCCCCACGTGGACCTATTGGCGGACAAATGGCCAGCCAACCGAAATCACCGGGCAATGGAACGTGAAATTCATCGCGGGCGGCCCGACGTTGCCGGCCGATTACCAAACCGACAAACTCGTGTCGTGGACGACGTTCCCAGACACGACCGCCCAGGCTTTCGGCGGCACAGCGAAATACGACACGACCTTTGATGCGCCAAACGCATCCAGCAAATTGGTTGAACTCAATCTCGGCGATGTCCGGCAAAGCGCGCGCGTGAAATTGAACGGCAAAGATTATGGAATCCTTGTCACCCCGCCCTTCCGCGTGATGGTGGATAATCTCAAACCCACCGGCAATCAACTGGAAGTGGAAGTCACCAGCGTTGCCGCCAACCGCATCCGCGACCTTGATCGCCGCCATGTGCAGTGGAAAATTTTCAAGGACATCAACATCGTGAACATCAATTACCGCCCCTTCGATGCCTCCACCTGGCCCTTGACCGAATGCGGCCTGCTCGGCCCGGTGACATTAACGCCCATCCAAAATTAGTTAGGGCACCGCCCACTTCGTAATTATAGTCGCGAGAAAAGCGCGAACAACCGGGCGCTGTCCGTCTCCCTCTCCGCCACGAAGTGGGGGAGAGGGCCGGGGTGAGGTGGTGCTCAGGGTTCAGGGGGCGAAGCTTCGGGTTGCTTTCCGGCAATGACTCCAGCTATGAATCCGCCCAAAGCGACTCACGGCTTTTTCGCCGGCAGCGCCTGCTCCGGATAAGTCCGCTCAAACCACTCCCGCACCCCCGCATCGAGCGCCTTCAGATCAGGCCGCGTTTTCGCCGCCGCCACCGCCGCCTTCCATTCCTTTTGCAAATCGCCCAAATCAACCTTCGAACCCACGCGCACGAACAACGGCATTTGATACAACTCCGCGCTCACGCCAATCGTTTGGCCGCCCTCGTAAGTTTTCTCCGTCCATGCGTCCCGCCACTTATTGCCGCTCGGCAAATAAACTGACTGCGAACGCTGGTTCCGTTTCCAAATCGGCGAAACCAAAAGGTCCGGGCCGTAAGTATACGTCCACCAATTGCTCCACGCGCCCGGCGCGCTCGGTTCCGTAAGAAACAGTGGACGCACAATCGGCATCCCCGTTTCATGCGCCACCTGCGCCTGCGCAAAACTGTAATCCGCCAACCGCGCGTGCAATCGCGCATACAATCGCCAGATCGCAATCAAATCCGCATCGTAACGCGGCGGATTATGGTAATTCCAGAAACCAACATTCTTGGTCGGCCCCACCTCCATGATCGGCGTGAAGCAACTGAACCCCAGCCAGCGCCCCACCACTTCCGTGTCCATCGATTGCCCACTGTAACCGCCCGTATCCGAGCCCCAATTGGGATAACCCATCACCGCCGCGCGTTGCACGCCGATGATTTCCGCGCGCAAACCATATTCCGTCCCGCCGATGTCACCGCCCCAAAACACGCCATACGCCGAACTGCCCGTATAAGCCGCGCGCGGCATCGCAAAAAAATCATTTGTGCGATATTGCTTCGCGACCTCGTAAGTCGCCTGCACATACATCGGGGGATACGCATTGCGATTCTCGCGAATGCTGCGCCCATCGAACACTTTGAACGGGCCGCTCTCCGGAATTTCCTCTTCGGCGCGATCCAGTTTGAAACCCGCCACGCCCATTTTCAAAAACTTCGCCACGCCGTCCTGCCAATATTTTTTCCCATCAGGATTGGTGAAATCCACCATCGGATAATTATTTCCCCGCCCGTGAGGTTCCTGCCCGGGAAGCACGTATCCCTTCGCGAGCGCATTCGTCATCATCTCCCCCTGAAAAAAAGGCCCAATCCACATCACCATGCGCATGTCCTGCCCCAGCAGCCATTTCACCGATTCCGCAAAATGCGGCAGCCGCTTCGCATCGATTTCAAAATCATCGCAGCCCAGCGCCCCCGGACCCCACGGACGATCAATCCAATAGACCCCGCACGGAATCCCATACGCTCTCATCAGGAGCACGTCCTCCATGAACTCCGAGTTGAACGGCCCGGTCACCGGCGTGCCATCGTAATAATTCGTGCGCTCATGATGTTCATCCCGCCAACGCCACGGGAGATACATCCACTTCGGCGGCAAAAACGGCGGGCCCGCATCCAACGCATGCGCAGCAACAAGTTCAGCGGGATTTCTCCCCGTGTAAATTTTCATCT
>DASZPR010000171.1:0-3048 GCA_035550235.1 Verrucomicrobiia bacterium
AATGGAATGATAGTGGATTTGGCAGCAAAGTGCCGGGCATAGGAAGGCCGGGAACGGATCGCGTGAGCAAATGGAACGAACAATTTCCAACGATGTAGCGATGGACGCATAAAATGGGCGCCATTTTCTCGACAGTCGCTGGGTTCTATTGATAGAATTTGCAGCCAACGTGAAACAAAGAAAATCCAGCGGTAAGCAAAAAATTGGTCTTTACCGCAAAAAAGCCGCGAAACATCAACGAGTTTCAAAGGACAGTGGACGGTCGCCATCGGCGGGCAAAACGCACGTTCGCGAAGATGAGGCAAAGACCGCGCGACGTTCCCTTCATTGTGTGGAATTATTTTCCGGCGCTGGCGGTCTTGCGCTCGCGGCATCGAAAGCGGGATTCAAGCATGACGCCGTGCTCGAATACAATCATGACGCTTGCGACACGATCCGGGCGAATCAACGACTAGGACACAAGTTGGTACGCCATTGGCCGTTAATCGAAGGTGATGTTCATTATCAGGATTTCAGCGCGTGGCGCGACCGGATTGATTTGGTTTCTGGCGGACCTCCGTGTCAGCCATTTTCCATAGGCGGAAAACATCGGGCAATGGACGACCGGAGAAACCTTTTTCCCGAAGCGGCAAGAGTAATCCGAGAAATACAACCCCGCGCTTTCGTTTTTGAAAATGTGAAAGGGCTGACCCGACAATCATTTCTGAAATATTTCGGATACATAGTTCTACAGCTAAATTACCCCGGTGTTGTACGCCACGACGATGAAACATGGGTCGATCATCTTTCCAGACTCGAGCGGATTCGCACCCAAGGAGTGGAACCAGGTTTTCGTTATCGTGTTGTATGCCGCGTTTTAAATGCCGCTGATTATGGGGTGCCGCAAAGGCGAGAACGTGTTTTTTTTGTGGGATTCCGATCGGACATCCAGATACCGTGGTCGTTTCCCAATCCCACTCATTCTCGCGAATCGCTTTTATTTACGCAGTGGGGGACGGGCGAATATTGGGACAATCACAAGATCGCATCGAAAAATCGCCCGGCTCCGCCCACAGGCTATGCAAGGCTTGGTAGCGACGGGTTTTTATTTATCCCGCAGATGAGACGAAAGCCTTGGCGTACGGTTCGTGATGCGATTTCGGATTTGGGGGAACCGTCTAAAAACCGGGCGAACAGCCGACATTCCAACCATATTTTACAACCTGGAGCACGCTCCTATGCCGGCCACACAGGCAGTCCGCTCGACGAACCGGCAAAGACCCTCAAGGCGGGCGATCACGGAGTTCCCGGAGGCGAGAACATGTTGCGCTACCCAAATGGTAATGTGCGCTATTTTTCGGTTCGTGAGTCATGCCGTTTGCAGACATTTCCGGATGACTATATTTTTGAAGGAAGCTGGACCGAAAACATGCGACAAATCGGAAATGCAGTCCCGGTGGCACTCGGTGAAGTTGTGTTAAACAGCGTTGGAATGGCGCTCGGGAAACATGATTTAGTCGAATGAAAATCGTTGGTGGCCGATACTCTCACTCCTAAAGAAAGATCCGAGCGGATGTCGCGCGTGCGCGGACGCGGAAATCGCTCCACGGAAATCCGTATGATCGCTTTATTTCGAGCGAATGGCATCGTTGGTTGGCGACGGGGAGTCGTGTTGCATGGAAAGCCGGATTTCGTTTTCCCAAAGTCAAAAATCGTGGTCTTTGTGGATGGATGCTTCTGGCACGGTTGCCCGCGCCATCGGCGTACGCCCAAATCCCGCGTCAAGTTCTGGACTAGCAAGCTTGCAGGTAATGTTGCGCGCGATCGGAGCGTTTCCCGCGCGTTGAGACAGCAAGGGTGGAAGGTAATTCGTGTATGGGAATGCGCGCTTTCACGTTCAAATACGAAACGCGCAATGGCACGCATTAAACTAGCTCTTCAACAACACGGCCAAGGCTAATTAGAATAGTCGCTGTGGGGAATTTGATTTTTTTCTTGCTTTTGCGCGCGGCGGCATCAAGGAGGCGGGCCATGCACAAAAAATCGAAAAAGAACGAGCCCCTTCCGCGGGAGTGCATTTTGGAGGCAATTCGCGAGGCGGCCGCGCCCGCTGGAGCGGAGCTGGGCAGCGGGAAGAGCGGCCTCACCATTGATGCCTTTTCGGCAAGGACAGGATGGCAGCGCCACCACATCCGCAGGTTTTTCACCTCGTGGAGCGATGCCTTGAGAGCGGCCGGGAATGTCCCCGGCGGCCGTCCCCCATTTGCCGGGTCCGCGGAGCTTCTGGAGGATTGGGGCGCGGTGACCCGCAAGCTCCAACGCCCGCCCGCGTACACGCAGTACCATCATCACGGAAAATACAGCGCAAGGAACCTGGCCACGCGCTTCGGAAGCTGGAGCAATCTGCGCCACGCATTCCTCGAGTTTGCAAGGGAGAAGCGGGAGTGGACCGACGTCGTAAACATTTGCGATGCCGCCCCGGCGGAGAGACGCGGGCATCCCCGGGCCAAATGCCCTCCGGCAATCCCGAAAACGGAAATGAAACCGCATGAAGGTCGCCCGGTTTACGGGGAGCCAATCGGCCCGATGCCGCTGCGCAATGCGCCGACAAACGAGAACGGGGTAATTCTGGTTTTTGGGATGCTGGCGGCGGAACTCGATTTCCACGTCGAAACCGTGCGCACGGCGTTTCCGGATTGCACCGCCTTGAGAAAAGTGGGGCCGCGGAAATGGCAGAACGTGAGGATCGAATTCGAGTTTGTGAGCAACAATTTCCGCCTGCACAACCATCCGCCGGATGGCTGCGACATCATCGTCTGCTGGGAACACAATTGGCCCGAATGCCCGGCGAATATCGAGGTGATCGCTCTGCGGGATGTGATTGGGAAAATCGAATCTGTAAAACAGGAGATAATTTAACAGGAGGAAACGGAGAGAACAGAGGAGGAAATTTTCATCCACCGTGGCCTCTGTTTGCTTTTGTTTAATCTTCTGTCGAGGCGGCGCGGCAATCTGGAATTGCCTGCCGGTCATGGCCGAAGGAAGAAGCCGAGGCGCATGTTGCCGGGA
>DASZPR010000172.1:0-5277 GCA_035550235.1 Verrucomicrobiia bacterium
AGCGGCCGGCCGAATCCAATAGCAAGACTTCGGCGCTCGTGCCCAAAGCCCAACGGAAGATGGGCAAGGTGACGGTGGATGATACGGCGATTTTTCTTGGCTCGTTTGAAAACGGCGCGCTGGCGAATCTTGAAGCGACGCGCATGGCGCTCGGCCGCAAGAACCACATCGCCGTCGAGATCAACGGCAGCAAAGGGTCGTTGTCCTTTGATTTTGAGGACATGAACCGGTTGAAGTTTTTCAATGGGATGGACGCGCAGGATCGCCAGGGATTTCGCGATATTCTCGTCACGCAACAAAATGGCATTCATCCTTACGTTGGCCAGTGGTGGCCGCCGGGGCACATCCTCGGTTATGAGCACACGTTTGTGCATACGGCGGCGGATTTTGTGAACGCGTGCATCGATCGCAAGCCGGTGCAGCCGACGTTTGAGGATGGGTTGAAAAATCAGATGGTGCTTGCGGCGGTGGAGGAATCGGTGAAGACGGGCAAGTGGGTGAAGGTGTGACTGTAGGACAGGCATCCTGCCTGTCTCTAATTTAAAGAAGGAAAATGGAGACAGGCAAGATGCCTGTCCTACGATTTAAACGGCGCGCATACGCTCAGCCAATTAATTCCTTTACCTTCGCTTGGATATTTCCCCCCTTCACGAGTGATTCGCCGACGAGAATGGCGCCGGCGCCGCATTTGGCCAGGCGCTCCACGTCTGCGCGGGTGTGGATGCCGCTTTCGGCGACCAGCAACGTAGGATAGGCATCCTGCCAGTCTCCATCTTTTATTTTTAAGTTAGAGACAGGCGAGACGCCTGTCCTACGATTTAAAATTGCCGCCAGCCGCTCGGTTGTGCCCAAATCGACGTTAAACGTCTTTAAATCGCGGTTGTTCACACCGATCAATTCGGCGTTGATCGCAATGGCGCGTTCCAGCTCGGCTTCGTCGTGGACTTCCACCAGCACGGCCAGACCGGCGTCGCGAGCGAGGGAATGGAAACGCTTCAGTCGCGCGTCGTCGAGGATGGCGACGATGAGCAAAATCGCGTCGGCGCCCCACTCGATCGCCTCAAGAATTTGACGTTCGTCGATGATGAAATCCTTGCGCAGGAGCGGGAGCTTCACGGCTGCGCGAATTTGGCGCAGATAATCCAGCGAGCCCTGGAAATATTTTTCGTCCGTCAGCACCGAGAGACAGCTTGCGCCCGCGGCTTCGTATTCTTTCGCGATGCGGACGGGGTCGAAGTCTTTGCAGATGATACCGGCGGAGGGGGAGGCTTTTTTGACTTCGGCGATTAGACCGATGCGTGTTGCATTGCGCAACGCTGCAAGAAAATCACGCCGTTCGCCGTGTTCGAGCATGGCGTCGCGCAAATCGCCGGCGGCGATGATGCGCGCGGGCAGCTTCGCGACTTCGCGTTTCTTTTCTTCAACGATGGTATCGAGAATATTGGCCATGCTTATTTCGCAGGAAATATCAGAGCCTCCTCACGTCGGCTCCTACGAGGTTGAGAGAGCATTTGCGCCCTTGCGTTATTCCTCTTCATCTTTAACTCCCTGCATGCGTTTGCTCGGGCAGCCGGCGCGGAGCCAGCCGTTTACGAACGGGTCGAGGTCGCCATCCATGACGCCTTGCACGTTGCTTGTTTCGACGCCGGTGCGGAGGTCTTTGACCATGCGATAGGGCTGAAACACGTAGCTGCGAATCTGGTTGCCCCAGGAGACGCTGCCTTTTTCGCCGTAAAATTTTTCCATGTCGGCTTTGGCGGCGTCGAGGCGTTGGGCGAAGATGCGCGAGAGCAACAGTTTCATGGCGGTGGCGCGATTCTGGTGCTGCGAGCGTTGCGCTTGTGACGCGACGACGAGGCCGGTCGGAATGTGCGTGATGCGCACGGCGGTTTCGACTTTGTTCACGTTCTGGCCGCCTTTGCCGCCGGAACGGAAGGTGTCCACGCTGAATTCATTCGGCGGAATAACAATTTCCGTGGTGTCTTCTTCCAATTCCGCGATGGTATCCACGCTGGCGAAACTGGTGTGGCGGCGTTTGTTGGAATCGAACGGCGAAATGCGCACGAGACGGTGCACGCCGCGTTCGGCTTTGCAAAAGCCGTAGGCGTTTTCGCCGCGGATGACCATGGTGGCGCTTTTGATGCCGGCGCCTTCGCCGGGGAGAGCATCCGTAATTTCAGCTTCCCAACCGCGCGATTCGACCCAGCGTTGATACATGCGCAGGAGCATGTTCGCCCAGTCGCAGGCTTCGGTGCCGCCGGCGCCGGAGTTGATGCTCAGGATGCAATTGTTTTTATCGTGCGGGCCGTTGAGGAAGACCCGCAGCTCCATGGCTTCGAGTTGCTTGAAAAATTTTGCGAGGTCGGCTTCGAGTTCCTTCTCGATTTTGGCCTGGGATTCGGCGGGCTCGGCTTCGCCCAGTTCGACCATGACCTGGAAATCCTCGATTTGCTTTTCGGCTTTGAGGAGGGGTTCGATTTTATTGCGGAGCGAATTGGATTCGTCGATGACCTTTTGGGCCTGCTCGCGATTGTTCCAAAAGGACTCGCCGGACATCAAAGCGGTCAGTTCCGTAATCCGTTTTTGCGCGCCTGGGACGTCAAAGAAACCTCCGCAGGTGGGTGAGTTTCTCCGCCGCCGTCGCGATTTCCGCTTTGATGGTATCGAACATAGTCGCGGGAAATTACATGAGGACCGGACGGGAATCCAGTGCGTATGTGGGAAGGTCGGTTTCCGGATTTCAGTCGTGGAAACCCGGGGACTACGACTGGGCACGATCGGGCACGACCGCAGTTGATGTTCAACGGTTTGGGATGGCACGACCGGAAGGGGGTCGAGAGAATGAAGTCGTGCCTTCTCGACGCGAGGCTGTGAGGGCGAAGTGAGCGCTTTTTGGAAAGCTTTGCGGTCTACGGTAAAGCGCCGTCGCCGCTGCGTTCTGGCGGCGCACTCCAAAGGCAGGGCCGGGCTGTTTTTGATCGTGAAGCTATTTCCCGTTGTTTCCATTCGCCCTTTTTCCCTCCTTTTGCGAGTTCGTTATAACATGGCTGTCAAATGTGAAATGTATGCGGAACAAGGCCCTTGGTATTTGGCCAATCCCTTCACCCCGCCCTCTCGCCGCTCGGACGGGCGAGGGAGATTGAAAACAAGTCGCGGTTGGCAGATTGGCTTCTCGAAGCTACTATGGTGACAAGTCCACAGCGGAGACGGGGACTATGGAGAACGAATACATGAAGCGTGGCTACTTGCTTCCGGATGGATGCAAGGATCTGAGCGCTGTTGTCATGCCCAAGCTCAAGCTGGACTCGCTTTCACGGCATCTATCCAAGGCAGTCGCCGCGAAGTCCGCTATGTCGCTGCCGCCGGTAACCCGGCAAATCGTCATTCCGCCCAAGACGACGGTTAAAAAATTGGCTGTTCTACTGAGGCAAAAACCTTTTCGAATCATCTGCGATCTCGCGCAACTCGGAACGTTTGCGAGTGTCGATGACTTGCTTGAATTCCACATGATCGCTGATGTGGCGAGGATGCATGGGTTTTTGGCGATAAGGGCGGCGGGGTGATTTCAGGTGTTCGTCGCAACCTTGGGCTTTGTGGGACGGAATCCCTTTGGGATTCCAAGATGCTGACGCCTCTTCACGCCATCTAAAGGATTATCATTCTGTATTTTACAAAGCGTTTGTCTGTTCCACGGGTCGCCAGCCTCCGACGTGTATAAAAAAAATATATTTTCCTCATAATCAGCCATTTACGCGGCGACTTATTGACACCTTCACTGGACGGGAGGAAACTCGACTCAGTAGCAGCCTAAGTCGGCTTGCCTTCCTGCAAGTCGATACGGGGGAACCAATCCCGGAGCTGATTGGCGGCGATCACAGACCACCGCTACAGATTCGGGGCGGGGCGAACGGCGATGGCAAACCATCGTTCGAGGTCACTTTCAGGACCTAGCCCGTCAGCTAACCTCGTCGGCATCTGGAAGGGCGATCCTACAGGACCCGCGTGTGCGGGCACCCGCGGTCTCCCCAATTAACAACGTGTTGCGTATTTGTAGCGGCGCTTTATGAGCGTCGATGCACGGTGAAGTGATCACGCGCTGGGCGTGATTGTTCCGCCCGCTGGTACGCGGGCGGGGACATCGCAGGCGCGATGTCCTTACCGAATGTGGCGGTCATAGACCGCCGCTACAAAGGCTACCGCGCAGCCACATCGGAGATTGGGTTATGACATTAGTATTCACATTTCTTGCAGAGCATTGGGTTTTGACCGGGGTGGCGCTGATTATTGCTCTGATGATATGGGCGCCTCTCATCACGGGTGCGGTGCTGATCTCGGAACGGCAGGTGGGCATCGTGGTGAAACGCTGGGGTGGGACGGGATTGGAGCCGGGGCGTTTGATTGCGCTCGCGGGCGAAGCGGGTTACCAGGCGGATACGCTGGCGCCGGGGCTGCATTTCGGGCTGTGGCGCTGGCAATTCCGGATCATCAAAGTGCCGGTCACCGTGGTGCCGCAGGGTGAGATTGCCCTGGTGCTCGCGGCGGATGGCGCGGCGATTCCGGCGGAGCGCATCCTGGCGAAGGTTGTCGATTGCGACAATTTCCAGGACGCGCGGAAGTTCCTGGTGAACGGCGGCGAGAAGGGCCGCCAGCTCGGGATGCTCACCGGCGGAACATATCGCATCAACAGCGCGTTGTTCACGGTGATTACGTCGCACACGGCGGAGGGTAACGGGATGGCGGCGTCGCAATTGGAACTGACGCGCATAGAGACGGACATGGTAGGCATCGTGACGACGCTGGACGGCCGGCCGATTGAGGCCGGGGAAATTGCGGGGCAGACGATTGGCGGTCACGACAACTTCCAGAATGCGCAGGCGTTCCTGGATGGCGGTGGAAGTCGCGGATTGCAGGAGCAGGTCCTGCTCTCCGGTACGTGGAACCTGAATCCGTGGTTCGTGCAGGTGGAACAGGTTCCGATGGTGCACATACCGATTGGCCATATTGGCGTCGTGATCTCGTTCGTGGGAAAGGCGCACGAGGACGTCAGTGGCGTGGAGTTCAAGCACGGCGATCTCGTAATGGCCGGTCACAAAGGTGTGTGGGTGACGCCGCTTTATCCCGGCAAGCATCCGCTTAACACCCGCGTGATGAAGGTCGAGTTGGTGCCGACGACGAACATCGTGTTGAACTGGGCGACGCGCACGGAAGCGCATCATTACGATGAGAAGTTGCAATCGATCACGGTGCGGTCGAAGGACGGGTTCGCCTTCAACCTGG
>DASZPR010000173.1:0-4968 GCA_035550235.1 Verrucomicrobiia bacterium
GGCAGTCTTACTTAATGGGCGAAAAAATGGCATGCGTCGTTTTCTGAAAAACTGTGGCCGCCGAGGTGGCGAGGCGGATTCGCATTATGGCGCGGTCATCCGCCTCGTCACCTCGGCGGCTACGACCTGAGTTGATGGCAATAGAACATTCGGAATTGGGATTTGTTTCGCGCATTCGAATCATCAATCCGAACTCCATTGATAATCATAGCTGGCGGGAGGATTGTACCAGCCGGAAATACCATGGCCTGGATCCCAATACATTTTGATGTAACTGACATGGCCATCGACGAAACTGAGGACGTTTTTGGAATCGTTATATAACGTGCCGTCCACGTTCGCGATGCCGTGGGAGGAGGGGTCGTGCCATGAAAATGGAGCGAAGGCCGAAACTTCCGCTATCAAGACGGTGCGCGTGGGATGTTTCACGGCGGTTAATTTGATGCCAGTCAGGCCGGGATAGGTGGGATTCAATTGGCCATACTTTCTGGGCACGTTATCGCCGCCGTTGAAGACGTAGCTGGAATAATCAAAGAGCGGTTCGCCGCAGGCGCTCTTTTGCACGAAGTGATAGGGCCATGCCGAGTTTGTCTCGTACCAGGTCGGATAAAAGGTATCCGCGGGGCATTGGAACAGCTTGTCGCGCGCGGACGATTTTCCATCCAGGCCGACATAATTTTTAATAAGCTCCTTGTAACCGGCATAGAGCGGATCGAGGTTGGTGGAAGTCAACCCCGCCCCACCGGGCGACGGCGTGGCATCATGCGAATCATCCGAATACATCCGTACGCCGAGGTTGATTTGGCGCAGATTATTGACGCAGACCGTAAGTCGCGCTTTGTGTCTGGCACTGCTGAATGTCGGCAAGAGCAACGCGGCGAGAACGGCGATGACCGCGATCACCACCAGCAATTCAATGAGCGTGAATCCTTTTGCCAGTGAGGAACCGCTTCTCATATTGATTTGGACAGCTCCCGGCATGGCAACTCACGGGACATGAAACGCTTCCCCACGAGCCAAACCGCGCGGCCCGGCAGTGCCCTCGCAGAAAACTTGATAACCATTCGATTTGCCATCATCTTTTCACGATTAACCATTTAACGATTTAATCTAAACATGTCCTTACTTTCCGGCAAACTCGGTGTGGTGTTCGGCGTCGCAAACAAACGGTCCATCGCGTGGGCGATTGCGCAGGCGTGGGCGCGCGAGGGGGCGAAGCTCGCGTTCACTTACCAGGGCGAACGGCTCAAGGAAAATGTGGAGGAGCTCGCGGGTACGTTCGGCGCGGACACGCTGATTCTGCCGTGCGATGTGACGAAGGACGAGGACATCGCGTCGGTATTCAAGACGGTGGGCGAAAAATTTGGCAAGCTGGACCTGATGCTGCATTCAGTGGCGTTCGCGCCGAAGGATGCGTTGGAGGGACATTTCGTGAACACGAGCCGCGAGGCGTTTCGCATCGCGCATGATGTGAGCGCGTATTCGCTGGTGGCACTTTCGCGCGCGGCGGCGGCGCTGATGACGAACGGTGGAAGCATCATTGCGATGAGTTATTACGGCGCGGAGAAGGTGGTGCCGCATTACAACGTGATGGGCGTGGCAAAAGCATCTTTGGAAGCGAGCACGCGTTATCTGGCGTACGATTTGGGTCCGAAAAAAATCCGCGTGAATTGCATCAGCGCCGGTCCGGTGAACACCTTGGCGGCGCGCGGCATCAGCGGCTTCACGGAAATGCTGAAACATTATGAGGCGCATTCGCCGTTGAAACGCAATGTGGTGCCGGAGGAACTCGGCGCGACGGGAGCATTCCTGGCGAGCGATGGCGCGGCGGCGATTACGGGGCAAGTGCTTTATGTGGATTGCGGGTATCAGATCATGGGGATGTAGGACGGGGGAACATTCAACATGCCTTCTGGAAATCATCTCCGGTCGCGAAGTGACGATGGAAATTAGCCAGCCACGAGGTGGCTGGTATTGCGGAATAGAGTAGTATTGTCCTGAAAGGACAACGGAAAAAGCAACATTTCCAACGTCCTTTCAGGACGTGGACGGCTTACCTGAATTTCCAGCCACTTTGTGGCTGGCTAATTTCCCTCGTCGCTCCGCGACCAATAACGTTTTCTACAAGGCTCATCCAACATCGAACGTGCTCCGTAGAAAACATATCCCCCTGAACCCTGAGCACCACCTCACCCCAGCCCTCTCCCCCATTTCATGGCGGAGAGGGAGACGGAGAGCGTCGGGTGATTCACGCCTTTTCTCGCAATTGGGATCTTTTCCACAAAGCACATCGAACGCTGAACATCGAAGTAAAAGCGGGGTGCGGTGGTTGCCCGCACAATGGGTGTTACAACGAGACTTCCACACCACCAAAATAACGGGACTGCCGGCGAGACGCCGGCAGCACGTTGGGCCAGGGCGCTTTTTTCACTGCGCAATGCAGAATTATCACTGTCATAAAGGCTTCTTTATCTCCGCTTATATATAAGCACCGTTATGTACTTTGTCGCACGCTGGTCGTGTGAGCTTTTTGCATCGGAAACGAGTAGACACGACTAGAACGTTTGTTGGGGTGTGCGCGCAAAAGCACACCTGATATTCTGTCGAGCAATTGCATGAGTCCGGTGCAAGGCATAAAATAATGTCAGATGAGAGCAAACCCCTACTTGCGAATCATTCGAAGCAGCGCGGAGCCGGTTCGCCATAAAATTTGTGGCCGGTTTGGAATCCAACTCCTTCGGGATTTCGGATCGGTGGCGAGCTTACAGCCCCCTGAAACGGTAACCGGCTCCCGCGTTGAATCGTCTGGCGATTCGCAACCGTAGTGTTTGCAGGTTAGGAATTGAATGAAATACGTAAAACCCCCTACAGAGAAGTGCCGTCGTTTCGACGGATTTACCTTGATTGAACTGCTGGTCGTCATAGCCATCATCGCCATTCTGGCAGCCATGCTGCTGCCGGCGTTGGCGAGCGCGAAGATTAAGGCGCAGCAAGCCGCGTGCTTGAACCAAGTGAAACAATTGACGTTAGCGGACATTATGTACGCGGGCGACAATACTCACGGGATTCCGGATGAGACACCGAATGGTTCGACCGGATCGTGGTTCCTCAACATGATTGATTATTACGGCAAGGCGACCAATATGCTGCGTTGCCCGACGTGTTTCCAGAACCAGCAGCCGGTGAATAATACGAGAGGAGACGCCGTGACGCCTTATTGCAAGACGGATTATAACGGCGACGGGCGGCCTTATTTCGGCAGCTACATGATCAATGGATGGTTTTCTGTCTCCTATCAAAACTTCAACAATCCGGCGGGCGATGGAAAAGGTTATACGCTTCCCAACGGGAAACCGGGAACCAGCGGCTATTATATCAATACGGGGTCACAGGTCACGAGTCCGAGCACGACTCCGGTTTTCTCGGATGGAACCTGGGTGGACGGCTGGCCGATGGAGGCGGATGCACCGGATGCGGACGTGTTCGCACCCCAGGGTAATGGCCAGGGTCGCGAAATGGGGCGCACGTGTGTCGCTCGTCACTCCGTAAAACCGGGAAGCCGCGGCCGATGGACGACCCCAGCGCAGCCCCCGAAGGGAGCGGTGAATGTCGGGCTGTTTGACGGCCACGCCGAACTTTCCAAGCTGCCGAATCTGTGGACCTATACGTGGCATGCCAATTGGGATCCGTCGAAAATATCAATCGGGACTCCCCAATAAACCGAAGGTGCGGTTTGGTTGGGGCGGGCAGTGTTAATTGCTGTCGAGTTAAAATATGAAAACCCCGAACATCCCTCGTCTGCCGACGCGAGACCAAACGCGCTTGTCTCGCACAGCCTTCACGCTGATCGAGTTGCTGGTGGTCATCGCCATCATCGCGATTCTCGCCGCGATGTTGTTGCCGGCTTTGGCCAAGGCAAAAGTCAAAGCGAACCAGGCAAAGTGCGTGAACAACGTAAAACAATTGACGCTGGCGGGCTGCATGTACGTGGCGGACAATCGAATGTTGGTGCCGGATTCCTACCAAGGGACAACTGGTGGCTGGCTGAAACATTTGATCGATTATTATGGGAAGGCGACGAATGTTTTGAATTGTCCCACCGCCACCGAGCCCGCCACCTCCACGCCGCCGAATCAAAACCAGGGCACGGCCCGGCAGCAGTGGGGACGGCAATTTGGCCAGGGCGCTGACCAGGGATATTATTACTCCAGCTACGGCATGAACGGGTGGTTTTTCTCCGATGCGGGGGGCGGTAATTCCGATGATGGCGGGGACAAGACCAAGTATTACACCAAGGAATCGCTGGTGATCAGGCCGACGGAAGCACCGGTGTTTTTTGATGAGAATTGGTCGGACACGTGGCCGCAGGAAACGGATTCAATCAATCACGATTTGTCGCTGGGGAATCCTCTGGGCAGCCATTCGCCGCATTTGATGGGGCGGGTGGCGATTGCACGCCACGGCGGCTCGCCGGGAAAGGGATCGATTCCCACCGGCGCGTATCCGCAGAATACCAAGGAAGGCGTCGTCATGGGGATGTTCGATGGCCATGTGCAGTTCACGAAGATTAGTTCGCTGTTCTATTTTTATTGGCACACGAAATGGAACCCGGCGGCGGTGCATCCGAGTGTGGAGTAACCTGGGTTTCTTTTGGGGAGACAACTTCCAGGTTTCCATAGTTACTATTCAGGACGGAATCGCAGAACGCGTTGCCGGAAAACGTAGGACAGGCATCTTGCCTGTCTCTAACTTTTCGGCGCAACCAGGGAAAATTATGGAAACAGGCAAGATGCCTGTCCTACGATAAAAGTCGCCACTGATTGGGCGCTTCCGGGATTCATTTTGATTTCCTCCGCAAACCTTTTTTAGGAAAACGCTATAAAATAATTCAGAAACTCCTCACCCGCCTTCGCTACGCTCCGCCGCGGCAAGCGTCGTCTTCTTTTGAGCGGGCGTTAACTCTTTTTT
>DASZPR010000174.1:0-10500 GCA_035550235.1 Verrucomicrobiia bacterium
CGCAATTCAAAATCAAAGGCACGAACGTGGTGTTCAGTTATGGATGCAATTCCTACGTGTTCGGCGGCCCGGGACAGACGGTCGTGCGGGCCGGAAAAATTTTGCATCCGACGGAGACGGCGCTGTTCGCGGACTCGGCGCAGGTAAATGATTTTCAAGCGCCCGCCTCGCACGCGAACCCGATGTTCGAGGAATGGTATTACGTGGACCAAAGCTCGGTTTATCCCAACGGCCATTTTAGGCACGCGCAAAAGGCGAACGTGGCGTTTGCGGACGGGCATGTGGCGATGGAAAAACCGGTGGAGGGCTCGGTGGATCAGCGGTTGCCGAATTTGTGCATTGGGAAATTGAGGCCTGAGATTTTGGAGATTCCCTGACGTCGGTGCCCGGAGGCCGTCATTCCACCCTGGCCGGTTACGGACTAAACCAAAGATCTGCGGGTGACTGATTTGTATAAAACTCCCCAAGGCGCATCGCTCCCGAATGGCCATCCATAAAACCAAGATCACATCGTGAAGAATGTCTAGCCGCGGGGCGGGCATCTTCCGTGTCGTTGAGGTCTCCATCCGGAGCGACCATTTTAATGGTATCAGGCCGGGCCGTTTGTAAATCATCGCCCGTGCCCAGGTCGCCCATCATCACCGTATCGGTAGGTTTGTGAAAAGCGGCGAAACGTCTCGGAGGCGGTGAATCATCATCCAACAAATCAACGAAGGCCAGTTCGTTCAGGCCGTAAGAATTTGTCTTCGCGCTTTGATCACTGGGGCAAAAGTGAATGCGAATGCTCTGGAGATAGGGATTGAGCAATCCGGTCCAGTCGGTCTCAACTCCATTGGCATCGAGCAAAGCAACCGGGGGAAGCAAATCATTATTATCCGAGGCATACATGCAAACCGCCAACGCCTGCTGATGGGTGCCATTGAGGCAGGATGCCTGTTTGCCTTTTTCCTTTGCTTTGGCCAAAGCCGGTAAAAGCAGAGCGGCCAGAATTCCGATTATCGCGATGACAACCAGCAATTCCACCAAAGTGAAAGCGTTTGCTCGTATAGCAGGCCTGGCCATTGCCGAAGACAATACACGCGGGGTCATGGACCCGCAACCGAGACGCAGGATGCTGGCCAACGTCACTCGCCGACTTCTTTTTTTATCACGGCCAAAATTTTCGCGCTCCAGGATTCGAGGACGGCTTTGTCGCGGCCTTCGAGCAACAAACGCGCTTTGGGCTCGGTGCCGGAATAACGCAGCAACAGACGGCCGCCTTGGGCTTTCAATTCGTTCTCTGCTTCGGCGACGAGCTTGTTGAGGCCGTCCAATTGTTCAAACGGTTTTTTCTCGCGCACGCGGACGTTGGTGACGAGTTGTGGGTAACGCGTCCAACATTTGGCGAGCTTCGACAGAGGCTCATCCTTGGCTTTCATGATGCGCAGCATTTGCAGCGCAGCGACCAGGCCGTCGCCGGTGGAGCTGTAGTCGCGGAAAATCATATGGCCGCTTTGCTCGCCGCCGAGGTTGTAACCATTGCGCAACATTTCATCGATGACATTTTTATCACCCACCGCCGTGCGGAGGACTTTGCCGCCGGCTTTGTTGATGACGGCGTCGAGGCCGGCGTTGCTCATCACGGTGGCGACAACGGTTTTATCGCCGAGCGTTCCCTGCGTGATCATGTCGAGGCCGGCAATGGCCATGATGTCATCGCCATCGATCATCGTGCCGGTTTCATCGCACAATAGCACGCGGTCGGCGTCGCCGTCGTGCGCGATGCCGATGCAAGCCTGGTGTTCGCGGACTTTCTGGCACATCTGCTCCGGATGCATGGAGCCGCAATCCTTGTTGATGTTCATGCCGTCCGGTTGATTGCCGTAGACGACGACTTCCGCGCCGAGTTCGCGCAGGACGCAAGGCGTGGATTTGTAGGCGGCGCCATTGGCGCAATCCACCACGATGCGCATGCCTTCCAGACTCTGGCCGCGCGGGAAGGAGGATTTTGCGTATTCGATGTAACGGCCCAGGGCATCATCGATACGCACCGCTTTGCCGATGGCTTCGGCGGTTGGGCGAATGGTTTCAATTTCGCCGCTGAAAACGAGATGCTCGATTTGATCCTCGACCTTGTCGTCGAGTTTATAGCCGTCCGCGCGAAAAAATTTAATGCCGTTGTCGGCGTAGGGATTGTGCGACGCCGTAATGACAATACCGGCATCGGCGCGCAAGCTGCGCGTGACGTAAGCAACTCCGGGCGTGGGCAACGGTCCAATGAACAGGACGTCCACGCCCATCGAAAGAATGCCGGAGGAGATGGCGTTTTCGAGCATGTAACCGGAGAGGCGCGTGTCTTTGCCGATGACGATCTTGTGGCGGCCACGGCCGCGGGCCTGGGATTCCAGGTTTTTGAAAACGTGACCCGCGGCGCGCCCAAGCCGGAGCGCGGTTTCCGCTGTGACGGGTTCTATATTAGCAACGCCACGGACACCGTCCGTGCCGAAGATCTTTTTGGGGGCGTTCATTCTGTTTTTCTGGAGACTTGAACCTCGACTTCGTCCGGATCGAGGCGGGTATAAAAGATTCCCTTGGGCAAAATGATTTCGACCGGGCGCAATAGGCCGTTGGCGGATTCGATGCCGGTCAAATCCACTTCGGCACGAATGTTCTGCGCGGTGAGCGTCTTGAGCAATTGCCGGTCGCCGCGCAGTGTGACCTGCACTTCCGCCGGCAAGGCGCTGAATTTTTGCGTGGTACCGGAAGGCAAATGCACTGGCACAGTCAACACCGTCTCATCGGATGGGCGGCCGATGAGGGCCAGCCAGGGAGACGAAGTGCCCTCGCCGCTGATGCTGCGTACGGTGAGCCAAATCAAGACCGCGAGCGCCAGGGAAAATAATTTCAACCAGAAATCCTTGACCACCAGGTTGCGCGTAAAAACGATCATTTGGCTGGTTGCGTGGAGGTTTGGGTGGACGTCTGCGTGGATTGCGTCTTCGTCGTCGGTTGCGCTGATGCGACGCGGACTTTCGTGACGGAGCGGAACCAGCCGAGCCAATTGCGTTTGGCTTCGCTCACGAGCACCGACGTCAGAAACGCGCGCAGGGCTTCGAGCGTGAGGCCACGGACAAACTGGCCTTTGTAGGCGTACGATATCGCACCGGTTTCTTCCGAGACCGCGATGACGATGGCGTCGGTTTCCTCGCTCAGCCCGATGGCCGCGCGATGGCGGGTGCCGAGAGTTTTGCTCAAGTCCTGCCGTTGCGTGAGCGGGAAAATGCAGGCGGCGTACGCGATGCGATCCCCCTTGATGATGACACCCCCATCATGGATGGCGTTGTTCGGGAAAAATATCGTCTCAAGCATTTCGGGCGTGGCCTCGCAATCGACCGGGATGCCGGACTCGACGGCTTCCTGGAGCTGGATGGATTGCTCGATGGCGATGAGCGCGCCGATTTTAACATCCGCGAGACGTTCGCAGGTTTGGATGATGACCTCGATGTTTTCGCGTTGTTCACCGGCGGTGGCGAATAGCGGGAGATTGCCAAGCTCAGCGAGCATGCGGCGAAGTTCCGGTTGAAAAATCACCACAACGGCGACGGCGAGGAAGGCGGAAAACGCGCCCAGAATCCATTGCAACACTTCGAGGCCCAAAACGCGCGTGAAGATGAGCGATGTCAAAAAAACGACCAGAAAGCCGGTGACAATGGGCGCGCCGCGGGTGCCGCGGACGAAGCGGAAGACGTAGTAAATTCCGACCGTGAGGATCAGAATCTCCAGCGCGGGCCGCCAGGCGTTTTCAAGATGTTTGATGATTTCCACGCGTTATTTCGTATGCGCCAACACGGCTTCAGCCGTGCGAACCGCTTGCACAGTTTCCGCAACATCGTGCGTCCTAATGACTTGCACTCCCGCCCCCACAGCGAGAACCGTGCAAGCCAGCGCCGCCGGCAATCGCCCGGAAGTTTCGACCCCCGACACTTTTCCCAGGAAAGACTTCCGCGAAACTCCCAGCAACAATGGGCGCGCTAACTTTGTAAAACTTCGGAGCGCTCCAATCAACAGCAAATTATGTTCCAGCGTCTTTCCGAAACCCATTCCCACATCCAATATAACTTGCTCGCGCGCGATTCCGCAAATGGCGAGTCGCTGCATTCTTTCGTTAAAAAATTCATGCACTTCGCGCACGACGTCGGAATAAGTCGGATTGGCCTGCATGGTTTGCGGGGTGCCTTGCATGTGCATGAGGACGTAACCGGCGCCCGTCTCGGCCACCAGTCGCCACATGGCGTCGTCCTCGCGATTGGCGGCGACGTCGTTGACAATGCTCGCGCCGGCGGCGATGGCGGCGCGGGCGACGGCCGGTTTCATCGTGTCGATGGAGATGGGAATTTTGACGCCGGCGGCAAGTTGTTCGATGACGGGAATGACGCGACGCAGTTCTTCGGCCTCGGGAACGGGCGTGGCGCGCGGGCGGGTGGATTCGCCGCCGATGTCGAGAATATCCGCGCCGTCAGCGACCAGTTTCAAGCCGTGCTCGACAGCAGTCTGGGTATCAAAAAATTGTCCGCCATCGGAAAAGGAATCCGGCGTGACGTTCACTACGCCCACGATGAGCGCCGGTCGCGGGAAGGTGAATTCAAATTGGCGGGCTCGCAATAGCATTTCACAAGCTCCGAGGACCAAGCTTCAAGCTCGAGGGAAACTTCAAAATCGAAACGCGAAACATCGAACGCGCCTTCAGCCAAAGCTCAGATCGTGGAATTTGGAGCATCACTTAAGCACCGCCGCCCGATTTGGGCATTTCAATCAATTCAATCTCATAACCTTCCGGCGCATCGATGAAGGCAAAAGTCGAGCCGGAGGAACTTTTGGTCGGGCCATCGGAAAATTTCAGGCCGAGGCTCGCCAAGTGTTTGCCGAAGGCTTCGAGGTTCTCGATTTCGAAAGCGAGATGAGTCAGGTCGGGTTGCACCTGCACGGGACCGCTGCCGGGAAAATAGGTGATCTCGATTAGTTCTTCGCTGCCGGGAGTTTTGAGGAACACGAGTTCGGAACCGCGCGGCGATTTGTTGCGGCGAATTTCTTCGAGACCGAGAACGTCCTTATAGAATTTGACCGTTTTTTCCAAATCATTCACGCGATAACGTGTGTGCAATAATTTTTTCGCCTTGTTCATGCCGCCAAAGTAAAGGCGGGAATGAAATGTGTCGAGTGACGAGATGAAACGAGTGACGCGATGAAACGGCATGGTCAGGGTGAGGCAAACGCATCTAAAAACGCATCTGAATTTTGAGAGTCATTTGAGCACTTCATTTTCAGCATTTTTGGGATGGACATAAATTTGCTTTGAATTAAAATTTCAACTCCCCCATTTGAACCACCAGTAAATGGGGGAGTTGTTTTTTCATCGACGATTATCGCTTTCAGAAGAGCTTTCCTTTCAGAAGAGCTTCCCGAAGATTGAAGAGCATACGGAGTTTCCTCTTCAAACGTTCCTGAACGCAATCGACGAATTCGATCCTGATGCCGTGAATTTTTTGGGATGAAATGCGCGAACCCGGATGGCGATAGGCCGCCTATTGACGAATGACTGACGTGCCATTTGTCATCCCTCATTCGTCATTTAGCCGTGAACACAATTCGCGCATACGCCTGCCAATCAGGACCCGATAGCGTCCCGCCTCGCCCTCCTTGAAAATGCGAAGTTATCCCCATTGCAGTTGGGGGAATCAAACCACTTGCTGAAAATACCACTTTAGTTTACCCACAATACGTGCGACGCACACAACGATGGCATCTACTGGTTCTGCTCGTGGGCTGCATCAGCCCGTTTCTCGCCCATTCACAAGTTGACCCTTATCCGCGGGAATTAATTCAGTTGGGGTACAACGCGTCTTTTGAGGGACATGCGCCACTGGCGGGTTACGCGTTTTATTATCGCAACCAACCGAATTTCCTGCACACAAACCTAACCCTGCGCCTAGCCGTGGCGCCGACGTACGTGGATTCGGAATTCGGCTTCAGCCAATTGCTGGGGCCAAATACGGATTTGGGAATCGGGATTGCGGGGGGCGGTTTTGCGGACAGTTACACGGAAATCCGAAGAGGCACTTATTTTCCCTCGGAATCATTCGACGGCTACGGCGGTGAGACTTCGGCCAGCATTTACCATCTTTTCAATCCCGGCCAGGAAATTCCACTCAACGGGGTGCTGCGCGGATCGGTGCATTACTCGACCTACGGGGCCACGGATAATACGGCGCGCAATTTTGAAGTTCCGAATGACGAGACCACGTTTGTGGTGCGCACGGGACTGCGCTGGGGTGGCAAGGAACCGACGTTGTTCCCTTCACTGGCGATGGAACTCTCAATCTGGTACGAAGGCCAATTCCGGATGAACCCGGACACGTACGGTTTTACTTCCGCCGCACAACCGCAAGGCGACCGGAGGATTGGTCAGGATTCACATTTGTTTTGGGCGACGGCGTTGCTGGCGTACACGATGACGAATTCGGGCCAGAGTTTTTACGTAAATCTCACGGCGGGCACGAGCGTGGATGCGGACCGGTTCAGCGCGTATCGACTGGGCGCGTTGCTGCCGCTCGTGTCGGAATTTCCGTTGTCGTTGCCTGGTTATTATTACCAGGAAATCAGCGCGCGGCAGTTCGTGCTGTTGGGCGGCAATTATATCATTCCGCTCGACAAAAAAAATCGGTGGAATTTGAACATCAATGCGGCAACGGCGGGAGTGGATTATTTGGATGGCCTGCAACAACCGGGCGATTGGCTCAGCGGTGTGGGCGCGGGAATCCTCTATCAAACGTCGACGATGAAAGTCATGGCCGGTTACGCCTACGGAATCGATGCCATTCGCAGTAGCGGACGCGGCGCGCACAGCATCGGCATCCTGATGCAATTTGACCTGGGACATGTGAAGCAGAGTTTGCTGTATCCGGGCGAGTTGAGTCGCTGGCGTGGATGGGGACGGATGTTTAATGGAGTGTTTGGGCAGTAAAAGTGGGACCGGCACTTGCCGATCCCACTCAACCGACCCTCATTCCTCCCTTCCCCTTTACTGAACCGGAGGAAAAGCTGGAGAGACCGGGCGAAGCACGCCCAATAGTCCGTGACTTTCACCATTGGGTCCGGCGGTGAAGTAAAGCCGCTGCGCCGAGAAGCCGCATTCGTTGCCAGGAACTTCCTCTTTTTCGAACGTCAATCCCCACAAGCCGCTAACAAATAATTGGTCGCCGTTCGGGCGCGTGAAGTGGCCGAGCCATTTGCCAGTGAGCACGTCGAAGGCGTTGATGCTGCCATCGCCGAAATTGCCGACAAGCAACGCGCGGCTGAATTTGCCGAAGTTCGGCGGCGCAATCACCATGCCCCAGGGTGAATTGAGTTGGGCGCCAGGGGGCACGACCCGGCGCAGCATGGTTCCGTCGGCGTCAAAGATGTCCAGCAAGCCATTACCCGGGCCGCTTTGATCGTCCTCGGCTTCGGGCAAAGATTGCCTGGCGAAGGTAACAAAAAGCCTACCGCGAAGGTTGCGGACGTTAAACGGCGCGAATGAATCAGGCAGATTATCATCCGTGAACGATTTGATGTAATTAAAATTGCCGTCGAATTCATCGATGACGCCGCCGGAAAAATTCGCCGCGTATAAGTGCGGCACGCCGCTCTCATCTTTGACAATGGCCAGTCCTTTGTAGACCGCGTGCGTGCTGTCGTTGCCACCCGGAACCGGGACGGTGTTGGAGCTGGAATTATTTACGACAATCATAGAGTTCGTGCCGAGCAAACTGTTCCAGGCAACGATGAGCCCGTCTTCCGTCGCGATCAGAAAAGTCGCGGGCGCGCTTTTGGCGCCGTTGCTGATGACAAAGCCGGCCGTGTTATTGAGCACGAGGCCGGTCGGGTTGCCGCCGGTTGGACCGCCGGATGAGGGGACATTCACGAAGGATTTCATGGGTTTTCCCACCGGGTTGTAGGTGGTCATGAGCCCGGTTTCATTGTCATTGACCCAAATGGTTTTGGTGCCCGCCACTATGCCCCAGGCATTTACGAGATTTGGATCCGTCTGAACGGCATTGGTATCGAAGCCATCGGACACGAGGTCCAATTCCGTGTAACCGCCGTTGGTATTGGAAGCCGCCCGAGCCCCGCACACGAACCCGAATGCCAGAAGCGCGATCAAAATGCCGCGCCGCAATTTATAAACTTTTAATTTCATAGATTTCCCTTTGGTTAACCGACGGGACTAAGAGGAATGAACGGCGCGGCGGTTCCTTTTATTTGCATTACGATTTTGTCACAATTGGTAGTCACACACCCCAATTGTTTACGCCGGCGAATGGCGCAAAATGGCGCCGCTTCATGCGACTGCTTTTTGTTCATGACCGGTTCGGAGCGATGGCCGGGGCGGAAGTCAATTTGCAACTCACTGCGACCGAATTGAAAAGGCGCGGTCATGCGATCGGCTTGCTGCACGGGCCATCGACCGGCAAGGGCGAGCGCGCGTGGGACGATTTATTTCCGGAACGATTTGCGCTGGCGGCGGGAAACAATTTCGCGGCGACGCACGAGGCATTGGCGGCATTTCAACCGGATGCGATTTACGTTCATAAGATGTCGGATGCCGGCGTGTTGAAAGCGCTGATCGATTCGGGAGCGCCGGTGGCGCGGATGGTGCACGATCACGATTTGTACTGCATGCGGAGTTACAAATATTTTCCGCTGACGCGAACGATTTGCACACGGCGCGCGGGCTGGCATTGCATTTTTCCGTGCGGCGCGACGCTGGCGCGAAATCGAGCAGGCCGGCTGCCATTGAAATGGGTGAGTTATCTGGCGCGCAAAAGAGAAATCGCGTTGAACCGGCGTTTCGAGCGAATGGTCGTGGCGACGGATTACATGCGGCAGGAATTGTTACGCAACGGTTTCGATGCGCGGCGGATTGAAATTCACGCGCCCGTGCCGCGCGCGGATGAAAACACGACGACGGCGTCGTTCGGTGAGCGCAACTTGATCATTTATTCCGGCCAGGTGATTCGCGGCAAGGGAGTGGATGTGTTGCTGGAATCGCTGACGCGCGTGCGTGCGAATTTCGAATGCTTGATTTTCGGCGATGGGAATCATCGCACGTTTTGTGAGGAGTTGAGTCGGCGATTGGGATTAGCCGGGCGCGTGCGGTTCATGGGATATGTGATGCCGACGGAACTGCAAAATTTTTACGCGGATGCGAGCTTAGCGGTAGTGAGTTCAGTATGGCCGGAACCGTTTGGCGCGGTGGGATTGGAAGCGATGCGCCATGGTCTGCCGGTGGTGGCTTTCGCGGCGGGCGGAATCAACGAGTGGTTGTTCGACGGACAAAATGGATTTCTCGTGCCATGGATGGATCGGGGAAAATTTGCGGAGCGCATTGATCAATTGCTTGCGGACAAGAAGCTCGCGCGGGATATGGGTGAACGCGGGCGCCAGCTTTTGCGCGACAAATTCAATTTCGGCCAATACATTTCCGGGCTGGAAGAAATGTTTTCACGCATGACGAATCAAGCTGTGAACCACGAAACCGTGGGAATGGCGAGCTAAACCACAAATGAACACGAATGAACACGAATTGTTCGTGACCGGTAGGGCGCGTCACTCCGTGCGCGCCGTAACCGATACTGCAACCGGCGGCGCCCGCGGAGCGACGCGCCCTACCACGATAAACACAATTCGTGTTCATTCGTGTCTATTCGTGGTTTAAAACAATGGATATGCGCGTGTCCAAAACATCCAGCAGCGCAACTCCTCCCCTGCTCGTGGCGATTGTGGGCGGGAGCGGCGCGGGGAAGACGTGGTTGGCGAAAAAATTACGGGCCGCGCTCGAGCCGGAGGCCGCGCATTTTTCGCTGGATGATTTTTACCGCGACTGCTCACGCATCCACCCCGAGCGGCGCGCGAAAATGAATTTCGATCATCCGCGCACGATTGATTGGGAGACCATGGAAAAGGTTTTGAGCGACCTGCGCGCCGGGCGCGCGGCGCGGCTGCCGCGCTACGATTTCAAAACGCACAGTCGAATCCGCGAGAAAACCGCGCTCGACTGCAAACCGATGGTGTTGGTGGACGGTTTGTGGCTGTTGCACCGGCGGTCGTTGCGGCGGCTTTTCGCCCTGAAGATTTTCATCGATTGCCCGGTGCGCACGCGGCGCGGGCGGCGGTTGTTGCGTGATTTACGCTCGCGCGGCCGGACGCGCGCTTCGATTTTGGAGCAGCTAAGGAAAAATGTTGAGCCGATGCACGAGCGATTTGTCGCTCCCCAAAAAAAATGGGCGGACATCGTGTTGCGCCACACTTTTGGCACAGCCGACGTGCGGCGGCTGGTGAAGGAGCTGCGCGCGCGAATGAATTTGCCACGATCAACGCAGGCGGGGAACGAAGCATGAAAATACAAAGCGATGGAGACACACTGCGCGCGTCCGGGATTGCGGAATTGAACGCGGCCAATGCCAATTCATTTCGCGATGAAAC
>DASZPR010000175.1:0-3338 GCA_035550235.1 Verrucomicrobiia bacterium
GGTCCGTCGCTTTGGCAGGCGATCGTTCGTTCGCGGAGCCCGTGACCAACGCCGTGCAAATCCGCAATCTCACCGTGTCGGAAGCATCAAGCTCGCTCCCCGCACGATTGCGCGGTGTCGTTGTCACGGAAGCGGGCCCACCGGGGGATCGTGCGGTGGTCATCGCCGACGAAACCGCCGGTGTCTACTTGCTTGGTCCCCCAAATACCTTTGCTGGTGTGCATCGCGGAGACTTGCTGGAGGTTGATGGCGTAACCGACCCGGGTGAATTCGCACCGATTGTTCGTGTGAAGACATTCCGCCAACTCGGAACCGCGCCGCTTCCAAAACCGCAGCCGGTCACCTATGAACAAATGATTGCCGGAAGCCTGGACGGCCAGTTGGTGGAGGTGTCCGGTGTGGTGCGCAGTTGGGGCCCGATCACGGACACGAATGAATTTGGAATCTGGCACATGGAATTGGCGGTGGGCGGAGGCAGGTTAACCGTCAGCAGCAATCGCGAGCATCCTCCCGGTGTCGAGCAGGACGCGGAAGTGCGCGTGCAGGGCGTCTGTTTTTATCAATTTAATGCGCGCCGCCAGGTGTTGAGTCCGCTGGTTTTTATTTCCCGCGATCTCACGGTCGACGTCGAGAAACCGGCGCCGTCCGATCCGTATGCATCGCCGATTCGTTCCGTGTCCACCTTGCTGCGCTTTTCGCCATCAGCGGATTACAAGCACCGGGTGCATGTGCGGGGAATTTTGACGCACCAACAGTCGGGATCGTTTCTCTGGTTGCGCGACAACGAAAGCGGCTTGCGCGTCCAAACGCATCAAACGGAAAAATTAAATGCCGGTGATGATATAGATGTCGTTGGTTATTTGCATTATGGCGCGGAGGTTCCGGTTCTGGAGGATGCTGTGTTTCGGCGACGGGCCACTGGTCCTGTGCCGCAGCCCCTCAAAATCTCCGAACCCAATGAGGCGTTCGACCACTACGAGGACCTCGTCTCCATCGACGCTCTTTTGACCGAAGTTCAGCCGCTTCTCGAAGGCTGGGCTTTCACATTTCAGGAAAATGGGGTCACCTTCAAGGCGGTTCTGCGCCGGGCTATTAACGAGCGATTGGCGAATACGTGGCAACCGGGAAGTCGAGTGCGTGTTTCGGGAATTTGCTCCCTCTCCGACGATTCACGCCCGGTCATCAGCGGCATTTACCATCCCCGCTCCTTTCAAATTCTGTTGCGGTCGACCGATGATTTGGCGCTGATCTCGCCGCCGCCGTGGTGGACGCCCTCGCACATCATTCTGGTTTTTGGCGTGGTCGCCTGCGCCTCTCTTTTCGGCACGGCTATGGTGATGCTGGCGGCGCGGCGGCGTCTGCGCGAACAGGCCGTTCAACGGGCCATGGCCGAGGCGGAGTTCACCGCGATTTTATCCGAACGAAACCGCGTCGCGCGGGAAATCCACGACACCCTCGCGCAGGGGCTGGCCGCGACCTCGGTGCAATTGGCGCTGGCGAAAAAAAATGTGAATGGCGCTTCCGAAGCATTGGGGCATCATCTCGAAGCCGCGCACGAATTAGTGCGCGAAAGTCTCGCCGAAGCGCGTGATTCGATTTGGAACATGCGCTCGCACATTTTGGAATCGCGCGATCTCGCGGGCGCGCTGCGCGAAATCTTGAAACAACGCTGTGATGGTATCGGCATTGAAACCAGCGTCGAGGTGAGCGGCGAATCGCGGCGATTTGCTCCCATGATTGAGAACAACCTGTTGCGCATCGGCCAGGAGGCGATTTTCAATGCCACGAAATATTCCCACGCGAAGCGGATCACGGTCGAACTGGAATTTGGCGCGAAAGAATTTCGCTTGGTGGTTCGCGACGACGGTTGCGGGTTTGACGCCGCACATCCGCCCACCGAGTCCGGCCGGTTCGGCCTGACCGCCATGCGGGAGCGCGCCAGTGAATTGAAAGGTGAATTAAAAGTGAACAGCGATCGCGAGCGCGGCACAGAAATCATATTCACCATGCCGCTTTCACAGGAGTAAGACATACCATGAAAAAAAAGCATCCCATCCGCATCATGCTGGTGGACGATCACCCGGCGTTCCGCAAAGGAATGGCCACACTGATTGGCACTGAGAATGACCTCGAAGTAGTTGCCGAGACCGGTGACGGCAATGAGGCCATCCAATTATTTCGCCGCCACAAGCCCGACATTACTCTCATGGATTTGCGGCTCCCCGGGATGGGCGGCGTTGAGGCGACCATCGCCATCCGGAAGGAATTTCCCGATGCGCGCGTGATTGTGTTGACCACGTTCGATATGGACGAGGATATTTATCGCGCCATGGATTCCGGCGCGAAATCGTATCTGTTGAAAGACACGCCGGAGGATGAATTGGCGATGACCATTCGCGCCGTGCACGCCGGTGAGGAGAAATTGGCGCCGAAGCTGGCCGAGCGTCTCGCTTTGCGCCAGAAGCGCCCCGAACTATCGCAACGCGAAATGCAAGTCTTGCAGCTCCTGGCTCGCGGCCGGAGCAACAAGGAAATCGCGTCATCTCTCTTTATCACCGAGGACACCGTGAAGGCGCACTTGAAAACACTATTTGTGAAACTCCATGTCCAGGACCGGACCGATGCCGCGATCACCGCAATTCGGCAGGGAATCGTCCATTTAAAATGAGCGCCAGCATCAGTTTCGTTTTAATATCACCCGATTGGGTAAATGACCTGGGCGCAAGCGATTGGTAGCATCGCCTTCGTCATTTGGATAATCTCGTGACGAATTTGCGAGCCAAAAACCACATTCAGTACCCGTGAGTAAAATCAAATTACGCATCGTCAAAGAGGCGGCAATTGTGGCTTTGGCCGCCACGGCTCTCCTCTCAACTCACGCCGCAACGGATGCCGGTGCTGACCGTGCTTACTCGGTTCAGGTGTTGACGAAAATATCCGAACCCGTGCTGACTTCATTGGCCAATGGCACGCTAAAGAAAGACCTGCCAACTCACGATTGGGAAAAGGACCGCGCCAATTACGCGCCGCTGGAAGCATTCGGTCGCACGCTCTCAGGCATCGCCCCGTGGCTCGAACTCGGCCCCGACGAAACACCCGAAGGAAAGCTGCGCGCGAAATTCATCGATCTTTCCGTCAAATCGCTCATCAACGCGACCGATCCTCGATCGCCGGATTTCCTCAACTTCAATCACGGCGGCCAGGCGTTGGTGGACACCGCCTTTCTCGCCTTCGGACTTTTGCGCGCGCCAAATCAGCTCTGGGCAAAGCTGACGCTGCAACAACAGAGCAATGTCGTCGCCGCGCTGAAATCATCCCGCGCATTGAAGCCGGGTGAA
>DASZPR010000176.1:0-12824 GCA_035550235.1 Verrucomicrobiia bacterium
TACCGGCCTCGACAAGCGCGGGCAGAAAATTGTGCTGTGGACCGATGATGCGAACGGCATTGAGAATCAGGGGATGTACAAGCCGATACCGTTTTTCATGAGCAGCCGCGGTTACGGAATGTTCCTGCACACGAGCTCGCCCATCACGTGCGATTTCGGAAATGCGTTCAGCGGCGTCAATTCGATGATGATTGGCGATGATGAACTCGATTTGTTTGTGTTTCTCGGTTCGCCCAAGGAAATCCTCGATGAATACACGGCGCTTACCGGCAAGTCGCCGATGCCGCCGCTGTGGTCCTTCGGACTGTGGATGAGCCGCTGCACTTACAACGCAGAAGCACAGGTGCGCGACATCGCGGCGAAATTGCGCGAGAATAAAATCCCTTGTGATGTGCTGCATCTCGACACGGGCTGGTTCGAAACCGACTGGCAGTGCGATTACGAGTTTTCGCCAACCCGCTTTCCCACGCCGGCCAAAATGTTGAGTGATTTGAAGAATGACGGTTTCCGCATTTCCTGCTGGCAATTGCCGTATTTTGTTCCCAAGAACAAATTGTTTCCTGAACTGGTCGAGAAGAATCTCGTCGTGCGTGATGGAAAGGGGAATCTGCCGTACGAAGATGCGGTGCTGGATTTTTCGAATCCCCAAACTGTCGATTGGTACCAGGGCAAGCTTGGCAATTTGTTGAAGATGGGCGTGAGCGCCATCAAGGTGGATTTCGGCGAAGCCGCGCCGAACAACGGCATCTGGGCGAATGGCCGCAGCGGGTTTTATGAGCACAATTTGTATCCACTGCGTTACAACAAAGCCGTCGCGGACGTTACGAAGAAAATCACCGGCGACAATATTATCTGGGCGCGCAGTGCGTGGGCGGGCAGCCAGCGGTATCCGATTCATTGGGGAGGCGATGCCGAAAGCACGGACCAGGGAATGGCGGCGGAATTGCGCGGCGGGCTTTCTTTCGGGCTTTCGGGCTTTTCGTTCTGGAGCCATGACGTGGGCGGTTTCACGGCCACGTCGGTTCAGGAGATGGACAAGGATTTGTTCGCGCGCTGGCTGGCGTTCGGGATGTTGAGTTCGCACAGCCGTTGCCATGGCATTGCGCCCAAGGAACCGTGGCTGTATGGCACCAATTTCATGGATCAATTCCGGGAGATCGACGGCTTGAAATATCGGCTGATGCCGTACGTTTACGCGCAGGCGAAGGATTCTTCGGAGCACGGCCTGCCGATGGTGAGGGCACTGTTTGTCGAGTTCCCGAACGATCCCGGCTCGTGGACGGTGGATGACGAATATCTCTACGGCGCGAGCATCCTGGTCGCGCCACTGATGCATGAGAAGGAAACGTCGCGCGCCGTTTATCTCCCGCCGGGGACGTGGATTGATTATCAATCGGGAAAAACTTATTCCGCCGGTTGGCAGAGCATCGAGGCGGGTTCGATTCCGGAAATCATTTTGGTTCGCGATGGGACTGTGATTCCGCGCATCGCGTTGGCGCAATCGACCGCGCAGATGGATTGGACAAAAATCGAATTGGCGGTGTTCGCCACCGATGCGACCAGTGCGGCCAAGGGTTCCATTTTCCTGCCGGGCGAGAGCGAACTCCACGAATTGTCTGTCACAAAACAAGGTGACGCATTCAAACTCGCTTCGGACCCATTGGGAGGGCGCGTGACGTGGAATATTGTCCTCGCCAATGGCGTGAAATGATTTCGCAGGAATTGAATGCGATTCTTTAGTTCCATGTTTTCCGCCGTGGTCGCGTTGAGTCTGTTGATTCCGTGCGCAATCCGTGCGGAAACGGTCGGCTCCGAGCCTTACGAGTGGCGCAATGTCGCCATTCGTGGCGGTGGGTTCGTGACCGGATTGCTGTTTCATCCGCGGGAAAAAAATCTGGTGTATGCGCGCACAGACGTTGGCGGCGCGTATCGTTCGGAAGATGCCGGGAGCCATTGGGTGCCGATCACTGACTGGATCGGCGGCATGGATTTTACCGGCATCGAAAGTTTCGCGGTGGATCCGTCCGATGCGAATCGCATTTATCTCGCGGCGGGAATTTACAGCGGCACTCGCGCGGCCATCCTGCGCTCGGCGGACCGTGGCCGCACCTGGCAGCAAACGGAAGTGCCCTTCAAAATGGGTGCCAATGAAGCGGGACGTTTTAACGGCGAACGCCTGGCCGTTGATCCCTCTGACGGAAAGATTCTTTTCTTTGGCTCGCGTCACGATGGTTTGTGGCGCAGCGGCGATTCGGGTGTGAGTTGGAGCCGGGTCGAGAGTTTTCCGACAATCGATGCGGCCAAAACATCCGACCGTGGCGGTTTCCGCGCGCAGCCAGTCGGCATCTCGTTCGTGTTTTTTAACCCAAGCGCCGGCGTGATTTATGCGGGCGTATCCACGACGGACACCAATTTTTTCCGCAGCCTGGATGGCGGCAGGAACTGGGAATCGGTGCCGGGACAGCCTGTGGGATTGCGGCCAAATCATGCGGTGTTTTCGCCGGAGGGCGTGGTTTATTTGAGCTACGGCCGTGAAGCGGGCCCCAATGCGATGACGGACGGCGCGGTTTGGAAATATATTCCCGCCTCGGACTCTTGGACGGATATCACGCCGCTCAAATCGCCGGATGGCAACCAATCTTTTGGTTACGGGGCCGTGTCGGTGGATGCGCAACATCCTTCGAACATTGTCGTGACGACGTTCGGGCGCTGGCATCCGCACGATGAAGTTTTTTACAGCACGAATCGCGGCGTGAACTGGGAAGCATTGTTGCAGGACGGCCAGTACGATCATTCGAATGCGCCTTATACGGAACACCGCACGCCGCATTGGATGGGTTCGATTGAAATTGATCCATTCGATTCCAGCCGGGTTTTGTTTACGACCGGTTATGGCATTTGGCGATGCGATAATTTAACTGAAGCCGCGACGAGGCCTACGCGCTGGGAATTTGCGGATGTCGGCCTTGAAGAAACGGTGCCGCTGGCGCTTATCAGCCCACCGGAAGGCGCGCATCTGTTGAGCGGCCTGGGCGACGTCGATGGTTTTCGCCACGATGATTTGAATACTTCGCCCGCGGGCGGCACGTTTTTTGGTCCGCGATTTTCCAACACCGAGGATTTGGCGTTCGCCGGAGGCAATCCTTCGGTCATCGTGCGAACCGGCACCGGCGGCGAGGGAGTGCACGCAGCTATTTCTGTGGATGGCGGCAAAAGTTGGAATGCGCTGCCCCACGAACCTTCCGGCTATGGCCGTGGTGGCGGCAATATCGCAATTTCGGCGGATGGCAAAACGATTGTGTGGGGATTGCGCAATGGCGTGCCGAATGTTTCGACGGATGGCGGCATGCATTGGAAATTATGCTCCGGGTTGGCTTCGGGAATGCGGGTGATTGCCGACCGGGTCAACGCATCGCGCTTTTATAGTTTCGATGCGCGTTCAGGAAAGGTTTTGGCGAGCACGAATGCGGCGGCGAGTTTTTTTGAAACGGGCGCTACGGTCGGCGATTCCGGCGGTTGGGAATATCGCAATCCGATTTTATCGGCGGTTCCGGGCCGGGAAGGGGACCTGTGGTTGACGCTGGCGGAACACGGTTTGTATCACCTTGCGAAGGACGGGACGAACTTTGTGAGAATGGAATCCGTGCGCGATGCGCGCTCGCTTTGCTTTGGCAAAACGGCGGAGGGAAGGACGTACCCAACAGTTTTTCTCGCCGGTCGAGTTGGGAATGTTGAGGGATTATTTCGCTCGACTGACATGGCCGCGACGTGGGTGCGGATCAATGACGACCAGCATCAATATGGCATCATCAGCCACGTGACGGGCGACCCGCGAATTTTCGGGCGTGTCTACTTTGCGACTTCCGGGCGCGGCATCATTTATGGTGATCCGGTTTCCGTTCGTGGCGACTGAATTCGCTATTTCGCCTTGAGCGCTTCGGAAATTTCACGGGCGGTTAGAATCGAGAACTTCTCCCGGGCGTCGCGAAAGGCGTGAAAATATTCTCCTTCCGACGCCAACACCGCCACGGTGTTGCCGTGGGTATGAATGGTCTTATGCCGCGCCTCGCCGGATTTAGGCTGGACGTCCAGATCGACGACGAATTGCACGTCAACCGTCATGTACATATCCGCGCGGCAAAGCTGGATGGTGCCGGAGACAGTGACATCGGCATCCGCGGCCTGGGAAGCGTCCACGACTTTGGCGCCTTGCGCTTCCAAGTCGTATTTGAGGCTTTGCTTCAACCAATCGGCCGGATTATTGAGCGCGTACACGTGACTCATCACGATGCCAAAAGCGTCGCGCATATTTCCAATTTGCATTTGGTCTGATTGAGGGACTTGTTTTTGCAGGTCGTGCATTTCCTTGTCCCATTGTGGATCCAGTTGGTGAGGCCGTTCGATATATTTATACGGATTCGGCTCATCGCCGTTGCCTTTAACTTCCATGAGCACGAGGTTGGTGGCGCAGGTGAAATCCTTGAGGCAAATCGTGGCGCCTTTCAAATTGAGATCGGTCTGCGGGGGAATACTCGCTTCATATTCCTTGAGCAGGATGTGGCGCCCATTGGTGACGCAACCGGTGCCGAGCGCAATCGCCGCGAGCGCGATTATTGCCGGATGCCGAAGTTGAATGACGAACCGGAGAATGGAATGGAGAGTGGACTTGTCCTTCATGGAAATCAGCCTACAAAAGGCGTTCGTGTTTGCAACAAAAACGACGGGGTCGAACATTGAAAAATTTTTGGCAACAATCGAAATTTATGGGCGATTAAAAACGGCCTGGGTTCTCGAAAATCGTCCTCGTTGGACGAGTAAAGAACCTGTTGCACTTCGCGAGAAGCCTCTGGGCGGCTAACTGGTATCAGTATGGGCCGCGGATGTGCGCTGCGACGTCGCGCTCATAAAAACGTTGCAGCGTTTCATGCAGCTTCGCATCCAGTGGCGGCAAATCGGAGACGGAGGAATTTGCTTTGGCCTGGTCGGGACGACTCGCGCCGGGGATGACCGCTGAGACGGCATCGTAATCCAGAATCCAGCGCTGGGCCATTTGCGCCATCGTCATGCTGCGTGGCACCAGTGGTTTCAGAGCGTCCGCGAGTTCAACGGCTTTTTCGTAGGGTAAGCCGGCGAAGGTTTCGCCGACGTTGAAAAATTTTCCGTCGCGGTTGTAGTTGCGATGGTCGTTTTCCGGGAACTTGCTTTGCTTGGTGAGTTTGCCGCTCAATAGTCCGCTGGCCAGCGGCAGGCGGACGATGATGGCCACATTTTTTTCCTTCGCCTTGGGAAAGAGCGTTTGAATCGGTTTCTGGCGGAAGATATTGAAGATGATTTGGAGCGACACGAGGCCGGGTTGTTCGAGGCAGAGCAGGGCTTCTTCCATGGATTCCACGCTTGCCCCGAAGTGACGAATTTTTCCCTCGCGTTGCAGCTTGCGCAACCATTCGAACACGTCGCCGCGCCGGAGCTCTTCGATCGGAATGCAATGCAGTTGCGTGAGGTCCAGCGTGGAAACGCCCAATCGCTTGAGCGAAGCCTCGGTGGCGGCGCGCACTCCGGCCTCGGTGTATTTGTCGGGATAAAGACTGCTGGTGCGCCCGAGTTTGGTGGCGACAAAAATTTTGGCTTTGCGCTCCTTTAAGAATTGGCCAATCAACGTTTCGCTCCGGCCATTGCCGTAAACATCCGCCGTATCAAAAAAATTCACTCCGGTGTCGACGGCGGTGGAAAGAATGTCGAATGCCGTTTTATCTTCAACATTGCCCCAGTCCGTGCCGCCGAGTTGCCAGCAGCCGAGAGCCATTTCAGAAGCGCGAAAACCTGTCTTGCCAAAAACGCGAGTATTCATAGTTAGCTGGAAACGGCTTCACCCTGCATTAAAACCTGGTTCGCTTCAAGACTCGAAGCGCGACGGAGTCTCTAAAACCCAAAATGTTGCACGTAAGGTTCTCACACGATTGGGGGATATGCGAGAGACGCGGACGCCTGATAGTTTAACTGAGATTGAAAGACTTAGATAAATTGAATCGCAGTGGGATGGCGGCGTGGGCCGGGGAAAGTCGTCGGCGTGGTTTTACTTTGATTGAACTGCTGGTCGTCATCGCGATTATTGCGATCTTGGCGGCGATGCTTTTGCCGGCGTTGGCGCGAGCGAAAGTGAAGGCGCAAACGAACAATTGCATCGGTAACCTGAAGCAGTTGGAAGTTTGTTGGATGATGTATGCGCTCGATTTTTCGGACAAATTGTTGCCGAACCAAGCGAACCCCGCCAACCCGCCACCGCCTACCGGAGCTACCTCGTGGATTGTCGGGAGCATGAAGAACGTGAACGATGCGACGAATACCGCGTTGTTGAGAGCGGGACTTTTATTTCAGTATAACACGGCGGTGGGAATTTATATGTGTCCTGCTCAGAAAGGTTCCGCGCAATTCCCCGCGATCACGCCGGTGCGAAGTTATTCCATCAGTGACCAGATGAACGGAGACGCCGCGGTGAATCTGCCGACCTATCCGGTAAACAGGAGGCTCTCGGATATCCGGCACCCGCCGCCGACCCTGGCGGCGACCTTCATTTGTGAGAGTGATTATTCAATCGACGATGGTGATTTTGCCTTGGAAGTGTCGCCGCCGAATACGGTTTACGAATGGCGGAACGCGCCCAGCCTTCGGCATCAGAGTGGTGGAACACTTGCGTTTGCGGATGGCCACGTTGAATTCTGGAAGTATCTCGACAGCTATGTGAAGCAATGCACTTATCTTCTTGGCACCGGGCAGCGGTTTCCGTCTTCGGCCAGCGATAGGGATTTGCAGCGTTGGATGACGGCGTTTGGGTCGCAATAATTGGTTCCCCGGCATAATCGAACCAATCCAGAAAATCGACGGCGAGACACCGGCGCTCCCAGGCGGAACGTAGTTCAACCGTTTTCGATTGGTTTTCCCGAGATGTAGCGCGCCACGGCGCCGGCCCGTGAGCGGACGTGCATTTTTTCGTAGATGTGTTTGAGATGGCTGCGCACGGTTTCGATGCTGAGTCCCAGGCGGTCGGCGATTTCCTTGTTCGAATATCCTTTGGACAACAGCAGCAGCGTCTCCTCTTCGCGCGCGGTGAGGCTGATGCTGTCGTCGCGTTCGCGAGGTTTTTGCCGAAAGGATTCCACGACCCGGCGCGCAATTTCACTGCTCATGGGCGCGCCGCCGGTCAGCACATCGAGCAAGGCTGAGCGCAGGTCCGCCGGCTTGGTGCGTTTCAACAAATAACCATCCGCCCCGGCCTGCAACGCGACGAACACGAGTTCATCATCATCCGAAGCCGTCAACATGACGATGGGTGTTCTGGGCATTTCGTTTTTCAATCGCGCGGTGCATTCGATGCCTGACATGCGCGGCAGGAAAATATCCATCAGGATGACGTCCGGCTGGAGCGGCGGGATCATGCGCAAAGCGTCCTCGGCGGAGGCGCATTTACACATGCAGGTGAAGTCGGAAAACGAATTGATGAGCTTGGCCCAGCTTTCGCGGACATCGCGTTTGTCTTCCACGAGCGCGATTTTGAGCGGGGACGCGGCCGAAAAAGTTGGTGGTTTGGTTTCAGTGCGGAGCGAGGTCATAGTGCTTAACTGCCTTTCAAATTTTGCCATTCTTCGGCGGGGGTTTCTCCATTTTGCGCGCCGAAAATCCGGCGCCAGGAAAATCCTGCGCGGGCCGCGGGATGGGCGAGCGGCATTCTGAATTCCACGCGGCAGCCCGCGCCGGCCGCGCTGGCAATTTGACACGTGCCACCCAGGTCCTGCAACCGCTGCATCATATTCTGGAGACCGTTTCGTTCGCCGGTGAGCAATTCGGGATCGAATCCTTTTCCCTGGTCTTCCACGACCACGATCACATGATTGCCCTCCTTGTTGATGCGCAGGAGGATTTCATTCGCTTCCGAATGTTTCGCGGCGTTGTTGAGCGCCTCTTTCACGGCCAAAAGCAGTCCGCGCCGGACCGAAAGATCGAAGACGCTGGCCGGCATGTCGGGTTGAATATCGAGCCGGCAACGAATGGTCGTGTTGCTGAGAAAGGTCTGTGCGTATTTGCAAAGGTAGGATGAGAAATCGCGCAGCGTGTCGCGTTTTGAGTTCACGGCCCAAACCACTTCATCGAGCGCGTGCGATACGGCGCGGGCGCTGCCGCAAAATTGGCCGAATTGCGCGCGAATGGGGGAAGACTCGGGATATTCAGTTTGCGCCACTTCGCTTTGCAGGACCAACTGCGTGAGCGCCGCGCCGAGGTCGTCGTGGATATCGCGGGCGATCCGCGCGCGTTCCAGATCGAGGAGTTGTTGCGCGCGCGTGCGCAAGGCGAGCTTGGCCGCGAGCCAGAGGCTCAATCCCAAAGCCACAACGCACACGGTCAAAACCGAGCTGAGGAACCAGGTGGTCTGCCAGAAATGCATCAATGACGGCTGTAGCGTCGGCGGTGTCATGATGTTGACCGGCGTCAGCCACCAGGGCGATTGGCCGACGACTCCCACGATGGTGGCCGCGGGCCAATTGGGATCAGGCCGTGTTTGGTGCAGCCAGCGGTGGGAGTTGTTGGGAACGATCCGCCAGGAGTCGTCCGAAAGCACTTCCGTTTGGTCACCGCTGGCGAAAGTGACCTTCATGCCCATCAGGACACCGGCTTCGCGCCCGTCGTTGAAGGCCTCGATTGCCATCACGTGATTTCCGGGTGTGAGTAGAAAGGTGAGGTCGTATTCGGTCAGTGATTTCCAGTTGCTGCCTTCGCCAATTTCGCGTCCGTCCAAATACAGATGGTAGGAATTGTCCGCCGTTATTCGGAGCAAAGCCTGCCGAACGTGATCGTTTTCCGGGATGGAGAAGGTCTTCCAAAAGCGGCAAGTCTGTTTGTCCTCAAAATTCGTCGTCCAAATCCAGGAGCCCAGGCCAAGTTGGGCAATCACTTTCTCGGCCTGGGGCGTGACCTTTTGCGGTTTGGTGAGCGGATAAGGCTGGGCGGAAACATTTTCGCAAAAAAACAATCCCGCGATGCACGCCGCCGTGAGCACGAACAAAAGAAGATGTTTTTTTGGAATGCCCGCGCGCGGATTTTGTTCGGCTGCTAAAAATTGTTGTCGAGCGGGCAAGCGCATGTCGGTCGGGTTGAGACTACCAGTTGTTGGACGCCGAGCCAATCTCGACTTGGCCGTTCACCCGGTTGGGGGATAGACAGTTTCCAGTGGCAGTCGCAGGATAGAATAATATTGAACCAACCGTCGTCACACTAACGTTCCAACATCAGTTCCTATGAGAAACCCGTTTAATCAGACAGGAAAACCCCGCTTTACGCCAGTGCTTGCGCTGCTTTGTGCGCTCATTTTCGGCGCTTCCCCCGCGGTTGCCGATTTGGTGGGGCATTACACGCAGGACGCGAACACGATATTTCTGTTGCTCTTCTACGAAGCGGCGGGGGGGTCGTTGACGACGAACCTGGGGACCAAAGGCGGGAATTTTTATAGCGTCAGCGAGGCGTCTTCGTCCGCAACGCCGCCGCTCGTTACCACGATGCTGGGTGGCGTGGCTTACGTGAATGGCGCAACCAATTTTGTCAGTTGTGAGACCAATGGTACGATCGGCAACTTGTTTGGCTACGATGCGAACAAGTCGGGTGCTTATGATGGTGAAGGTACCGCCCCCGCACCGGATGCCATCGTCATGACCAACCTGAATATTGGATTTGGTGGGCAAACACCATTCACCATTGAAGCCATCATTCAGCCGACGGTCCTCAATGTGAACCAGGAAATTGTCTGCACCGACAGCTCTGCGGGCAGCCGCGGATTCCAGTTCCGCATCACCAGCGGCTCGTTGCAATTTCAATTTATCGCTGGTTCGCAGGCGATTTCTGGCACCATTCCGACCACTGGCCCTGATGCGTTCGTTGCCGGCAATTGGTATCACGTGGCCATCGCTTATAATGGCACGGTAGCGACGCTTTATTGGACGAAACTTGACCCGGCCAACGGCGCCGCCCATGTCCTAAGCACCGCAAATCTCGCCCTCGGAACCACGCAAGGAGCCGTGACTGGCCCTCTTTGCATCGGCAACGAAAACCGTGCTGCAGCCGGCGAAACGTTCCTGGGCAGCATCGATGAAGTCCGCATCAGCAACGTGGCGCGCGGCTCCGGCCAGATGCAGTTCTTTTCGCCGCAGGTGACCATTTCGGCGAACCCGGTCAGCCAGAACGTCGACTATAATCAACCGGTCACTTTCAGCGTGACCGCTTCGAGCAGTTTCCCGCTTGGTTATCAATGGCGTTTTAATTCCAACTCCATCGCCGGCGCAACGAACAATGCCTACACCATTACCAATGTTGCTGCGAGCGATGCCGGTTTCTACGACGCCGTGGTGACGAATACCGCCGGATTTTCCTCCACGAGCTCGGTGGCGCACCTGGTTGTGGGTGCCGCGAATTTCATTGCTGACCGTTACAGCTTCACTACCGACACCACTGATAGCATCGGCGGCCAGACGGGCACGAATTTTGGCAATGCCACAATCAGCGGAGGCAAGCTGGTGCTCGACGGCAGCACGGGCACTTACATGCAATTGCCGGGGAATCTATTCAACAGCGCCAACGCCACCGCATTGACTGTCGAGTTCTGGGCCAGCTTCGGCACGAACCCGAACAACGTCTACGTATTCGCGTTTGGCAACACTAATTTCGTTCTTAGCTCGGGTATTGTGGGATTCAATTATGCGCAATATTCGCCGCATAACAGCACCGGCCAGACCGCTTCGTCCACGCCCGGCGACCCTATTTTCGCGCAAAGTGCCAATGCGCCCGGCAATCTGGACGGACGCAATCTCCACGTCGCCGTCGTCTTTGATCCGCCGAACAAAGTGCTCTCCATTTACACCAACGGTGTGTTGGAAGTGGCGAACACAAACTTCACCGTTAACATCTCCAGCCTGAACGACCAATTTTCTCTCATCGGCGGCTCGCTCTTTGCGGCGGATCCCGACTTAAACGCAAGCATCGACGAATTGCGCATTTTCAAGGGCGCGCTGTCGCCCATCACCATCAAGCAAAGCCAGGATCAGGGGCCGGATACATTGCTCGCGGATGGCCCGGCCAAATTCGTTTTGCAACCGACAAACACTTCGGTGCCGGTCGGGCAAACCGTTACGTTCACGGCCGCCGCGGTGGGTTATTTGCCCATCACGTATCAATGGTTGAAGAATGGAACGCCCGTTCCGAATGAAACCAACGCCAGCTATTCTTTCAATACGGTCATTGGCGACAACAACTCGACCATCCAGGTTTATGCGACGAATACCATCGGCGTGACCACTTATGTGACGAACAGTTCGGCGGTTACACTCAACGTGTTTGTACCGCCCACGGTGGCGTGGCTGGATTTCTCCCAGGGCAGCATTAATAATTTGTGGGACACAACCTCACTGAATTGGACGAACACGGCCGGAGGCGGACCGCTGGCCTTCGCGCAAAACGATATCGCACTATTTGACAGCCGCGGTAGCGGTTCGCCCAATGTGGATGTAGCGCAGGCAGTTTCCCCGGCATCCATCCAGGTGAATGCCACCACCGATTATTTCCTTTCCTCCAGCAGCGGCCTCGGTTTGCTCACCGGCCAGGGTAGCATTGTGAAGCTTAATTCCGGCAAGCTGACTATTGATCTCACGAATAATCTCGGCGGCCCGGTGACCATTTCGGGCGGCACGTTGCAAGTGGGTAACAGTGACTCGCTCGGCTCGCTCGGCGGCGGCGTGGTTACGAATAACGGTATTCTTTCAATCAGCCGGTCCGACGCCACTTTGAATCTTGGGAATCCTATTCACGGTTCGGGTTCGGTGAGTTTCGACAGTTCTGGATCCGTGACGCTGTCTGGCGTGAGTGATTACACCGGCGCTTCAGCGGTGAATTCAGGCATCGTATTCCTCACCAGCGGCACCGGATTTGGCAGCCCGAGCAGCGGAACCACCGTGGCAAACGGTGCGCAGGTTTATATTACGGCGAACGTAGACGTTCCCGAAGGTTTCACGCTGAACGGCACGGGCGATGGCAACGGTGCGTTGCGCAAAGGCGCTGCCGGTTTAACCACTGAGACGGGACCAATCACCCTCGCTTCCGATTCCTCGATTGGTGTCGATGGCGGAGCGACGCTTGCGGTATCGAATACCATCAGCGGTAACTTTGTTTTGACCGCCATCGGCGGCGGCACGCTCAGCCTGATTACCAATAACACGCTGAACGGATTCACTTTGAACAACGCAGTGGTCAATGTTGGCTCGCAAGGTGCACTCGGCAGCGGGCCAGTCTCTGTTGCGGGCAACGGACGGTTCGTTTTGGCGAACGGCATGACCTTTACCAACGCGATCACAGCCAACATTGTATCACCGGGCGCTGTCACCGGATTGATCATGGTGAACGACAACTCCAATGGCATTGTCACGACCGTCACTGGTCCGCTGACCTTCAATGCCACGGCGGCGACGGGCAACGATTTCTACGGCCCGTTGACTTCGGGCCTGCTGAACATCGTTGCGCCCATCACGAACACGGCGACGGCGGTCGTGGGTTCGCGCGATGGATTTGTGCGCTTCTCCGGCGGCGGCGATTATCTTGAGTTCGACGAAAACCAGGGCAACACGTCCATCGGTGCGAACAACGGATTGTGCACGAATGCCTTACTGAGCCAGGGCGCGTCCGGTCCGGCCGTGTTCGACCTGAATGGATTTAATCAGACGCTCGCCGGCCTCACCGACGGTGGCGCGAATACGAAAGTCGTCACGAACAGTTCTGCCACCGCCAGTACCCTG
>DASZPR010000177.1:0-7368 GCA_035550235.1 Verrucomicrobiia bacterium
CGAGGAAACCGAGGCTGCGGTGTTCAGACCGGAGTAACGCGAGAACACATGGCGTTGGCCGCTGGAAAGATCGTGAAAGAAAATGTCGGGATTGCCGAGCTTGTAGGAAGTGTAATACAGCGCGAGCCTGCCCGGAATCCACGTGGGCGCGGCCACGATGGTATTATCCGCCGTCACCGCCTGCACGGAATTGCCATCGAAATCCGCGACGTAAATCTCGCTGTTGGCCCCATCGTGCTTGAAGGCGATTTTGGTGCGGGCGATCGCGGGGCGTTGCAAGGCGGTGGTGAATTCATCCACGAACATGTGCGCCTGGTCCACGAGGGAGCCGCCGGAATAGCCTTTGGAAAGCAGCGTGGCCTTGCTGTAGCGGTCCGTGACGCGACCTTGGAGGTTGCCGGCATTGCTTCCGACAATCAGGTATTGCGCGGCGTCGCTATTGGTAAAATTGAAGCCCTGAACGTAGAGATCAAAACGCAGAATCGATTCCGCTTCGCCACTAAAACCGGTGAGCGACACCCAGGTGGGCGGTTCAGCGCCCGGCTTCATCGTCCGCTTCGTAACGTCAACCTCATTGGGCTGCGCGATTACGGAAAAGCTGATGCCGAGCAATGCGCCCGTTATAAGAATGCGTTTCATCAAAGAATAATTTTTCATCCTGCGTCTGGAGGTTGCGTTTTAAAATTGACGATGACTGTTCGTGATTCTTCAGAGGAACTTTCCGGCAAAGGAGCCGCGAACTTAACTCGCTCGATGGTTTCCTGCACCGACTTGTCGACCACCGAGTCGCCGGATGGAGAGACGATGCGTGCAGAAATCACAGTTCCATCGCGCGCGATCGAAACTGAAACCTTCGTCGCCAGTTCCGGCGCGCTAGCCGGCTGACGCCAGGCGTTGTAATAAACGGTTTGAACCGCCGAGAGAAAATTTGCATAAGGCACACCGCCACCGCCGGGGCCAGCCAATCTAATCTCGGTACTTCCTGAAGTGCCGCCACGAATTCCCGCAGTGGCACGGCCAAACGCAGCGGCAATGCGCTTTTGTTCCGCGGCGGCAGCCGCAGCGGCCGCTTTTGCCTGGGCCTCGCGTTTCGCTTTGGCATCGGAGGCACTGGCGGTTTTCACCGTCAAATCCGGAGTGATTTCGTGCCGGCGCGGAGCCGGTTTGAGCGGCGTGGGATCGAATTTCGCGGTCTTGTCCTCACGCGGCAATTCTTTAACCACTGGTGGCAATTCTTTCTCGACCTTCTGCGGAACTGATTGCTCGACCACCGGTTGAGGATTTTGCACTGGTGGAGCAGACACTTGAGTTGGTGCGACGACAGGTTCTGGAGCCGTCGCGAGAGCCGGGGGCGCTTTCACCGTGTTATCGCCGCCACCCGACACCAATGCATCCACCGTCGCGACTGGAACAAAGGTCAAAAGCGGTGGCGCATCGTGAGAGCGTGACGAGAGGAAGGCGGACCCCAAAATCAACATAACCGCCATCAGCAGGTGAATTCCTGCCGAGACGATCATGCATTTTTTTTGCAGGCGGTTCATCGTTGGTTCTGCGGTGTTTCGCGGATGGAATACCGCGTGAGGCCGCTCTGCGTGCAGGCATCCATCAACGCCGTCAGGTCTTTGGTGTGGCTGTTACCGTCAGCCCGGATGTAAACCACGAGATTAGGATTGCTCTTATGTTCCTGCGCCAATTGGCTAATCACCTGATTCAACTGCATCGTACGCCGATTTATCGCATAAAGCCCCTGTGAGGTGATGTCCACCGTGCGAATATCGTTCTTGGTAAGCTCTTTATCCGCTTGGCCGCTGCCGCTGGGCAAACTTATGTCCAACCCCTTCTCCAGCAACGGAGTAGTGATGACGAAGATGATCAGCAACACAAACGCGAGGTCGAGCAGCGGAGTGATATTGATATCATTCAGCGTCACCAATGAATTGCGTTGTGAGAACCTTCGCATTTTCTATTTATTCACGTTTCACGCATCACGTTTTAATCTTCCAGGTATTCCGTTTCAATTTTCGACATGATTTCCTGCGCGAAATTGTCCAGTTCCACGGTCAATACGCGCAAGTTATGTACCAGCCAATTATAGCCGAACATCGACGGAATCGCGACCAACAAGCCTGCGACTGTGGTAATTAGGGCGGCCGAGACACCGGGAGCCATGGCTGCCAGCGAGGCGCTGCCTTGCTGCGCAATATGGCCGAACGTGCTCATAACGCCCCAGACCGTGCCCAGCAATCCCAGGAACGGCGCACCGCTGACCGCGATCGCCAGGAGGATTAGACCGGATTCCAGCTTCAAAGACTCCTGCGCCACAGCATTTTCCATGGTGCGCTTCACGTGTTCGATGCCTTTAAGCGAGACCTGGCGTTTGCGGCCTTCGGGGCTTTTCAGGCGCGCGTCCAATTCCACACTGCCGGCCTTGTAAACCATGAATAGCGGACAAGCCTCCGCCTGCACTTTGCGGTCAAAAATTTCGAGCACGGCTTTTTGCGAGCGGAATTCCGTGGTGAAGAATTGGTTCAACCGCTTGGCCTGCCGCATCTGGATGGCTTTGGAGATCATCACGAACCACGCGATGACCGAGAAGATGATGAGACAGAAGATGATGACCTTGGCCTCTGGAGTGGCTTGTCTCCAGATATAGACCAATTCAAGCTGGCTAGAGCCAGCCGCAAAAAAAATAGGCACATTCATTCCAGCACGATACCTCTCCGCAAACTTGGTCGTGAGGAACCGAAGCGCCCAGGCGGAATATCAACAAATAGACGTCTTTTGCCGATTTCTACAATCGACAGCACTATGTCTAGCAACGTCTGCGAAAAAAGCAAAAACATTTTGCAATAAATCTTACGGAGATTTTTGGCGGCTTGTCTAGTGGGTTGTCGGTGAACAAAGTGAGTTCGTGGCCGCGCTCCGCTTATTCCACGATCCACCCCAAGGTGACTCTGCGGGATTCCCGCTTGCCATCCGGTTCTGAATCATTACACACTTTCACGGTAAGGTCGTTTTCCAATCCAAACTATGGATGGTGGCATTGTACTAATCATCCTCCTCGTCCTCGGGGCTCTCATTGTCGTTCCTATATGGCTCATTGTCCGCGCCGTGACAGCGAAAAATGAGATCCACGAACTCTCCCGGCGCATCGGTTATCTAGAGCGCGAAATCCTGCGGCTGAAAGAACAGCGAGTGACCGAAACGGAATCAACGCCGGCCAAATCTCCCGCCGCCGAAATCGTCGCCCGGCTTGAAGCCATCAAACCGGACGCGCCGTCGAAACCGGAACCAATCCAGCCTGAGCCGCCAGTATTGGCGCCACCGCCGATTTTGCAGCCCGGGCCCGCCTCAGTCGCAGCTCCGCCGGAGGTCCAGCCGGAGCCAGTTTTCGCTGAAGCATCCGCTCCGCCACCGATCCGAGAAACGATTCCACCGCTTCGCGAACCGGCGCCACGCATCAACTGGGAACAGTTCATGGGCGTAAAAATGTTCGCGTGGGTCGGCGGATTGGCGCTGTTCCTCGGCGTGGCGTTCTTCGTCAAATATTCGTTCGATAACAATTTGATTTCCGCCGAAATGCGGGTCGCGATTGGTTACGTGGTCGGCATCACGCTGCTTGTCGGCGGCGTGGTGATTTCGCGGAAGAATTATCTCGTGCTGTCACATACGCTTTGCGCCACGGGCGTGGTCATCCTCTACGCGATCACGTTTGCAGCGCGTGCGTACTATCATTTTCTCAGTTGGCCGGGTGCGTGGTGGGATGCGCTGCCGGCGTTCGGCATCATGGCGTTGATTACCGCAGTGGGCTTTCTGCTGGCCGCGCGGTTGAATGCCCTGGTGGTCGCGGTTCTCGGGATGCTCGGCGGCTTTCTCACGCCCGTTCTGCTCTCCACCGGCGTGGATAATCCCGGTGGCCTCTTCGGTTACATCGCCATCCTCGATGTCGGGTTGATCGTTGTGGCGCTGACGCGGCGCTGGTTTTTCCTCACCGCACTCGCCGCGACTTGCACGGCATTAATGCAGATTGCGTGGGCCGGAAAATTTTTTGTTGAAGGAAAATATTTCGAGGGAGACAAAATTTTCATCCCGCTCGCAATTCTCGCCGGCTTCAACGCATTGTATCTCGCCGCCGCCTGGTGGACCAAACGCCGCGGTCAGACCGACCGCTGGCTGTCCGGTTCCGCGATTGGCCTAGCGGCGGTCGCGCTCGGGTTCACGTTTGCGTTTCTGACTTTCGAACCGCTGGCACAACGCCCGATGCTGATTTTCGGTTTCGTTTTCCTCATCGATCTCGGCGTGGTCGCACTGGTGCTGCTGGACCACGACATTGCCATCTCGCAACCGCTCGCAGGCACGGCGGTGTTTGGCTTGCTCGCGGTGTGGACGGCGCACTCGCTGAATGATGCGATGCTCAATGCGGCTCTGGCATTTTATTTCGTGTTCGCCGTGCTGCACGCGGTGTTCCCGGTGGTGTTCCAGAAAAAATGCGGCGTCAACACCATCGCTTCCGGCGCCCAGATTTTTCCGCCTATTGCCCTCGCGCTCGTGTTGATACCCATTTTCCGGCTGGCGGAAGTCTCGTTCATCGTCTGGCCGTTTGTGCTGCTGGTGGATGTGCTCGCCATCGGCCTCGCCGTGCTGACCGCCTCCATTTTGCCGGTAATCGTGGTGCTGTTGCTGACACTCGGCGCGACCGGTGCGTTGATTTTCAAAATTCCCGAAACGCTCACCGGCCTGTCGTCTTCATTTTTCCTCCTCGGCTCGTTTACCGTATTTTTCTTCATCGTCAGCGTGTGGTTGATTCGCAAATATTCGCCGGACGTTTTTAAAACCGGCCTGCGGTTCCGTGAAGACCTCACCAACCCCGCGGATGTCGCGGCGGTCCTGCCGGCTTGCTCCGTCGTGTTGCCGTTCCTGCTCCTCATCATGGCGACGCTCCGGTTGCCCCTCACGAATCCATCACCGGTCTTTGGACTGGCGCTCCTGCTGGTCGTGTTGTTGTTGGGTGTCACAAAATTGCTCTCGTTGGAGTGGATGCCGGCCATTGGACTCATGTGTGTCGCGGCACTGGAATACGCGTGGCACTTTCACCATTTCGAACGCACGCTTGGTCTGATCATGCCGTCGTTATCGCTGACGTGGTACCTGATATTCCTCGTGGCGTTCGCTGTATTTCCATTTTTATTCCTGCGCGCATTCAGTGAAAAAATTGGCCCCTGGATCGCGGCCGCGATGACTGGGCCGATCCAGTTCCTAATCATCTACCAACTCGTGAGACTTGCGTATCCAAACCAGGTCATGGGCCTGCTGCCCGCGGCGTTTGCCATTCCCGGATTACTCAGCCTCGTAATTATTTTGAAACGCGTCCCCGCCGAAAGCCGCGCGCGCATGAGCCAGCTCGCGGCGTTCGGTGGCGTGGCCCTGTTCTTCATCACCCTGATTTTCCCGATTCAATTTGAAAAACAATGGATCACCGTCGGTTGGGCGCTGGAAGGCGCGGCCTTGCTGTGGCTGTTTCATCGCGTGCCACACGGCGGCCTGCGAATTGTCGGCTTCGGGCTATTGTTGGCGGCCTTTTCACGCCTCGCGTTCAATCCCTACGTGCTCTCGTATCACCCGCGTGCCGCGGCGCCCATCTTCAATTGGTATCTCTACGCGTACGGCATTGTGACCGTGTGCCTTTTTACCGGCGCCGCACTGCTCGCGCCGCCACGAAATAAAATCAGCAATCTCAACGCCCAGCCCGTTTTATTCACGCTCGGCACCGTGCTCGCGTTTTGTTTGTTGAACATTGAGATCGCCGATTACTTCAGCGAACCGGGCTCGACGCTGACCTTCCAATTCAGCGGCAACTTCGCGCGCGACATGACGTATTCCATCGCCTGGGCACTCTTCGCGTTGGTTCTGCTTGTGTTCGGCATCTGGCGGAAAGTTCCGGGCGCTCGTTATTCCGCGCTCGGCCTGCTCAGCGTCACCATCCTGAAATTGTTCCTGCACGACCTCGCGCGACTGAATCAACTATATCGCATCGGCGCACTCGTCGGCGTCGCCGTGATTGCCATGCTCGCGTCGCTGGCCTATCAACGTTTCTTCGCGACCACTGCGAAAAAAGAGCCGTAAAATGAAACCGCTCCGTAGTCAAGCAACTTTCTGTCTGATCGGTTTCGTACTCATTGCGAGCCTCTCGGTGGGAGCCTTGAAATCGAAGCCCGCACCGGAATTTCCTGAGGACGGCGCGCCCCTGGATGTTTCCGGCTGGAGTTTTTGTAAGCCCGTCGAAGTTGTTCGCTCGGGCGCACAACAGCTCGAGCTTGATCTCGACGTGCTGAGCCATGCACGTCGAGACTTCGGGGATCTGCGTTTGTTGCGCAACGGAAAACAAGTGCCTTATATCCTGGAACGTACGTCTATCAACCGGGAGGTTGCGCCTGAGGTAACGGTGACAAACGATTCGAAAAATGTGCACATCAGCCGTTGGGTCATCAAACTTCCACGCGCACACATCCCGATCACCCGGTTGATGTGTGAGTCCAGCACCGGGATGTTCCAGCGCGATGTATCTCTTTACCAGGAAAATTCGGGCGAGCACGGCGAGAAATATTGGCAAAGAGTGGCTCAGGAAATGTGGATGCAAACACCCACTCACATGGGAAAGAAATTTACTGTGGAGATCAACTTCACACCAAGGGGCGACACATTGTATCTGGAAACGGACAATGGCGACAACCCGCCCATAGAACTGGAAAAATTCAGGCTGTTTTATCCAGTAACTCGCTTGTTGTTCAAAGCCAAGGCGGATGACGTGCTGCTGCTTTATTACGGCGAACCCGAAGCTGCCGCGCCCCGTTACGATCTCAGCCTGGTGGCAAATGAACTATTGGCGGCAGATAAAGCCACTGCATCTCTCGGCGTGGAAACGGTATTGAAGGAAACCCGAACTCCGACCGGAACGTCCGGAAAAGGCGGCGCGGTGTTCTGGGGAATTTTGGGGTTGGTGGTCGTCGCGCTGCTGGTGGTGATCGCGCGGCTGCTGCCCAAATCCGACGCTCAACCGCCCAAATAAGCGCTTTTTACCTGCGGGTTCTGGCGGAGTGCGGCGGAATTGTCCTGCAAAATAATCCGCCCGGTTTCGAGCACGTAACCGTAGTGGGAAATTTCCAGGGCGAGATTGGCGTTTTGTTCCACGAGCAAAATCGTGATGCGCCGCTCGCGATTGATTTCCACAATTTTTTCAAAAATCGTTTTCACCAGCAACGGCGCAATGCCGAGCGAAGGCTCGTCCATCATCAGGAACTTTGGACGGCTCATCAGCGCGCGGCCAATGGCGAGCATTTGCTGCTCGCCGCCGCTCAACGTGCCGGCAAT
>DASZPR010000178.1:0-5736 GCA_035550235.1 Verrucomicrobiia bacterium
AGATTTCCCTCAAGCAATGAAGTTCAACATGCTCATTCCGGTAGGCTGGCCTGTCGAGGGCGGTGGACAGTCATCCAACTTTGGCCTCGCGTATCTGGATCGGAAACGAATCCTCTCTGCGGGGTTTTGCAATTTGAAAAAATTATTTTTATTTTTCGCAGCTTGTTTTCGCCGTGACGGCTGGCCAGCGCCTTTTATGAATGGCCCAATATCGCTCCCGAATGCCGCGCCTGACGGCGGCCCTAGCGAATTTGTGCCCATGCTTTTCAAGAATTGAGATTCCAAAACTTCCCCAATCACTTCCTCTATCCTGAAAAATCTAATGCAAATCAAAATACGGACCTTATTAATGGGTCTTGTGGTGCTGCCTTTATCCTTGCACGCCGCAGACGCAACCGAATCGACCGCGAAGATTATTCGCATCAAGGCTGGACAATCCACGGCATTCACGGATTCGAGCGGCAATGTCTGGCAGGCCGAACAAGGTTTTGAGGGAGGCGACGTCACCGGGCCCGACCCGGCGCCGACGATTTTAGGGACGAAAGATCCCGGGCTCTTTTTAACTGAGCACTACGCCATGGATTCCTTTTCCACCAAGGTTCCCGACGGGAAGTATGTGGCGAGACTTTATTTCGCCGAGACCTACCAACAAATCACTAGTCCGGGAGAACGGGTATTCTCGTTTAATGTGCAAGGGCATGAGTTCAAGAATTTCGATGTTTTCGTGAAAGCCGGAGGAGCAGACCGCGCATACATGGAGGCGGTGCCGGTGGAGGTCACGAATGGAACTTTCAAGATCACGTTCACCAGCAACATTGAAAATCCGCAGATCAATGCGATCGAAATTATTCCGCAGGAACTGGCTGAAACTGTTCCGTCGCGCATCGTTCCCCTCACGGCCGGGGCACTTCCGGCTGTGACAACTCCGCCAGTTGCGGCGCCTGCTGAACCGGCAGTGTCTGCTCCACAGATGGCGGCGACAACCTCCCCTTCTGTAACCGCCGTCCTGAAAATTGATGCCGGTAAAGTCATCGGCGAAGTCAGCCCGAGACTTTATGGATTGATGACTGAAGAGATCAACTTCTCGTATGAAGGCGGACTTTACGCTGAATTAATTCGCAACCGCACATTCAAATCGAACCTCAGGCATCCGGACTTCTGGAATGCGGTCGGGGAGGCCACGATGACCATCGATACCAATCAACCGCTCAACTCTGCGTTGAACGTCAGCTTAAAATTGGATGCGAGCCAGGCATCAGAAGCCGCGCCGGTGGGGATCGCCAATGGCGGCTATTGGGGCATTCCCGTAAAACCGGATACTGCTTATCGTGTCTCGTTCTACGCTCGCGGCGAGAACTTTTCCGGTCCGTTGACTCTCTCAATCGAAAGCAACGACGGCAAGACGGTGTTCGCCAGCGCAAAAGTTTCGAAGATTACCGGCGATTGGAAAAAGTACGAAGTCACCTTGAAAACGAAGAACGTTGCGCCCTCGAAGGAAAATCGCTTCGTCCTCAAGACCTCCCGGCCCGGAACCATTTGGTTTCAAAACGTTTCACTATTCCCGCCGACTTACCATAATCGTCCGAACGGCTCGCGTCCGGATATCATGCAATTAATGGCGGACATGCAGCCCAAATTCCTGCGCTTTCCGGGCGGCAATTATGTGGAAGGCAACACGATTCCCGAGCGGTTCAATTGGAAAGAAACCATCGGTGACGTCGCGCAACGGCCCGGACATCGAAGTCCGTGGGGCTATTGGTCCACCGATGGATTCGGCTTGTTGGAATTTTTGGATTGGTGTGAGGATCTGAAGATGGAGCCGTTGCTGGCCGTTTATGCGGGTTATTCTTTGCGGCAGCAGCATGTGGATCCCGGCACCAATTTGGTTTCCTACGTGCAGGATGCGTTGGATGAAATTGAATATGTGACCGGCGACGCCCACACGAAATGGGGCGCGCAACGGGTGAAGGATGGACATCCAAAACCGTTCAAATTGACCTGCGTGGAAGTTGGAAATGAAGATTTTTTTGATCGTTCCCACAGTTACGACGGACGCTTTGCCCAATTCTACGACGCCATCAAACAAAAATATCCGAACCTGAAAATCATTGCCACGACGCCGGTAAAAAGCCGGGTGCCGGATCTGGTGGACGAACATTATTATCGGTCCCAGGAAGACATGATGGCGCACGCGCTCGACTACGACAAATATTCGCGCACGGACCCAACCAGGATCTTTTGCGGCGAATGGGCCACACGTGTTGGTTCACCGACACCGAACATGGCCGGCGCGCTCGGGGATGCTGCCTGGATGACCGGGATGGAACGAAATTCCGACATCGTGTTAATGCATTGTTACGCGCCGTTGTTCGTGAACGTCAGCCAAATCAGCGGGTCAAATCGTTCTATGCAGTGGGCTACGGATCTGATTGGTTACGACGCATTGGAAAGTTATGGCTCGCCGGCGTATTACGCCCAAAAGATGTTCAGCACGCTGCACGGCAATGAGATTCTCGCGACCGATTCGGAAAACATTCCTTTGCGCTCCTGGCAGCCGCCCGCCCGGCGCGGAGGAAATCAGCCGCCGCCACAACACCTCCGGCAGGTTTTCTTTGACGCAACGCGCGATGGCAGGACAGGAGTTGTTTATGTGAAGGTCGTGAACGAGGGGGCCACACCGCAACAGATCAATGTCCAGATTAGCGGCTCGAAAAAAATCGCCTCCAAAGGCCAAGCGGTGGTGCTGGCAGCAAATAGCCCGAATGATACAAATTCGCTCAATGAACCGAACCACGTGCTCCCACATGTGGAATCCGTGAGTGGCTTGGGGCCTGATTTCACCCGCGAATTGCCCCCGTACTCGATCACCGTTCTCGAATTGAAAACGAAATAGTATCCGCTCGAAGTTCGTTCACGATCGGAGTCTGCCGCGACCAAACGGACATAACAGTCCGTTTGGTTCGTGAAAAGCGACGGAACTGAACCGAATTAAATTCCCGCTAAACTATTTCATTTCTGCCGCCTTTTTTGCTTCGAGAATGACGGCATCGAACGCGGGCTTGGGCTTATCGTCGGCATCGAACAGCAGGGGACGGCCCTGGGCGCGCCAGGAAACGCCGTCGTTCACACCCCAAAAAGTAACGACCTTTACGGAATTGCGATGCTTTAGGAATGCGCGGAACAGATTCGCGTACTCAGCGGCGAGCCGGTTATTGGCATCATTGACAAGACCTCCCTGAGTGGCGGCGGCATTTTCGGCAACGTCCGCTCCGGTATTGCGCTGGCCGCGTTCCGCGCTGTTCACATCGAGTTCCGTGATATGGATTTGGAGCCCGAGTTGTTCGAGATCTCTCAGCGTAGCGTCTTCCTCCTCGAAGCTCGGTCCGGAAACGCTCACGTGAGTTTGTGAGCCGATAGCCATCACGGGCACATGCTGCGCCTGCAATGACTTAATCAAAGTGATAAGTTTGTGGCGCTTCTGCGGGTTCTCCAACGAGTAATCGTTGTAGCGAAGGATCGCATCTGGATCCGCTTCATGGGCATATTCAAACGCCTTCGCGATGAAATCCGGCCCGATGATTTGCAACCACAGCGAATTTCTCAGGATGTTCGTGCCGCGGTCATCGATGGCCTCGTTGACGACGTCCCAGACTTTGATCTTGCCCTTGTAACGGCCCACCACAGTGGCGATATGGTCGTGCATACGTTGCAACAATTCCTCGCGTGATGCCCGTGGTCCATTAAAACCTCCACGACCGAAGCCGCCGGGCCCGCGTCCTCGCCGCATCCCATTTGTTCCCGCTTCGGCAGTCCCAGTGGGAGATGCTGAACTGGAAGCGTTGGTTATGTCTGGGGGTAGATTCGTGCCCGCGAATACCCAATTCGGCGTCTGGCCATGCCAAACGAGGGTGTGCCCCACGATATACATGTGGTTGCTCACGCCGAAGTTCACATAAGCATCAGCAGGACCAAAATCGTACCCATCGGCCCCCGGGCGCGGCTGGATCAGCGCCCATTTCAGATCGTTCTCGGGGGAAATTTGGTCAAACTGTTGCGTGGTCAGCGCGGCATCCTGCTCAACCCGGTCCAAGGCTCGATTGACATTATCTACCCGCACCGACGTCCCGGTAGCAATGGTGCGGTTGATGGCTACACCAACATAAAAATAATTCTGGTATGCGTCCTTCAATGTGGTTGGCGCGTTATCAGACTCAGCAGCCGCCCTCAATGCGGTGGTCAGCAATCCGATTGAAAGAATAATTAAATTGCGAGTCCTGATGCCGTGTGCGGCATGAGGCTGGCACCGGGCGTGATCGTTTTTAATCCACATAGAAAAGAATATTAGATGGTCGTGCGGAGACGAGTCTAACTTGAAACGTACAAAGCGGGAGTACGACGAACAGCATATTGCAATTCGGCGGAGAAGTTTTAATGTCCTTGCAAGAACCAACCCGACTTGCATCTGAGCAACTCCAAATTTCAGCAACACACGATGACATACCTCGTATTTTCCAGTGCGGTCGAAATAGCGTTTCTCTCGTCCCCGAATCACCCATCGTTACCAAAATTCGATGACCTGGGTGTCAAAAATAAATCACTCGATTCCGAATAACTTATGAAAATAAAAATAGGAACAATACTGACTGCTTTCGCGATTCTTCCTTTGTCCCTCCTGGCTGTGGATGTTACCGGCACGTGGAAATCTGAATTTGATTCGCAGATTGGCCGGCAGGAATATACCTTCACATTTAAGCAGGACGGCACAAATCTGACCGGCAAAGCCAATTCCGTTGCCGGCGAAAGAAAACGCGAAGCCGAACTGAAAGAAGGCAAGGTTGAGGGGGACGCAGTTTCGTTTGCCGAAATGCTCCAGGCCCAGGATAACGAAATTCGCATCACCTATACCGGCAAGCTTTCCGCTGGGGGTGATGAAATTAAATTTACGCGCACCGTTGGTGATTTCGGCAAGGCAGATATTGTCGCCAGGCGCGAGCAGTCCGCATCGCCGGGAATTGCGACAGTTGCGAAAACGATCCGGATTAAAGCCGGACGATCGACGCCGTTCACCGATTCCCACGGCGACGTCTGGTTGGCCGAACAAGGTTTCGAGGGCGGAGACGTGGTTGAGCGTGATCCGGCCCCGACAATTACCGGGACGAAGGATCCGGAATTATTCCTCACGGAACATTATTCGATGGACTCTTTTTCCACCAAACTTCCCAATGGGAAGTACGTGGCGAAACTTTACTTTGCGGAGACTTTTGAAGGAATCACCGGCCCCGGTGAGCGGGTCTTCTCCTTCAATGTGCAAGGGCACGAATTCAAGGACTTCGACATTTGGGTCAAGGCCGGCGGGGCCAATCGCGCATATATCGAAACCGTGCCGGTAGAGGTTACCAATGGAACATTTAAAATCAACTTCATCAGCAACATTGAAAATCCGGCGATCGACGCGATAGAAATTATTCCTGAAGCAGCGGCTACGGACGCCGTGACGCCTCCGCCAGTGCGCGTTGAAAACGGGAAGGCCATTTAAAGGCGCAGTGCCGCGGCGAAACACCCGGCGACGTGCGAAGGAAAGGGGATCTGAGTCCAGGCAAACATTCCATCGCCTTAATCAATCGTGACGGAGAATCGGTGGCATTGGACACTTCAGTCGTCCGGTAACCGGACCCGGCCCAAGTCAGGGGTGGTCTTCGGAATTACGCCCGGGCTTACTGCTGTGGTTTGAGAATG
>DASZPR010000179.1:0-4923 GCA_035550235.1 Verrucomicrobiia bacterium
AATCTTCCCGCTATGCGTCGCGGGATCAAACCCGGACAATTGATCAGCGAGGTAATAGAAATTCGAGAGGTCGCGAAAATCGCCGCTGACATCCACCGGGTCGTTGAGCAGCGGGAGTTGCGGATTCGCGGCGAACGTGGAAATAGTCACCCCAATGGCCAGGAGAATGCCAGGGATTTTGGCAAATGTTGTCATATTCAATTCAATGCGGCAAACGAGCCGCACAGTGATAAGGAAACCGTTTTTCCCGCCTCTTGTCTTGTCATTAAAATGCAGGAGGCCAAAAGGATGAAAAAGACTTGCGCTTTGCGGACGCCCGGCGAACGGAATTTTGGTCTTTTACCTCTGAAAAAAATAGCCATCACCCCCGCAACCGTTTCAACAAGGATTCAATGTGCGGTCCGATGCGATGCAATTGTTCCTTATGATCCGCGGAAAGATTTTCCAGCATCTGCTCGCCCAGCTTGGTCAGTTCCAAGGAGACTTGCCGCCGATCCTTCGCAAGATGTTGGCGCACGACGAATTTCTTCAAAACCAGCCGATCCACCAACCCCACCGCACTGTGATGGCGCACCTGCAAACGCTCGGCCAATTCGCCGACCGTGATGCTGCCCCCACGAAAGCCCTTGATGGCCAATAACGCCTGATGTTGCTGCGGCGTCACGCCCGCTCGATGCGCCGCTTCCTCACTGAAATGCAGGAATTGCCGTAATGAATAGCGCAATTCGGCCAGCGTCTCGTATTCAGCCTGCGTGACTTTCAACATGTCGGCTATTGCAGCGAATTCCATGCGAACAATCGATTAAGAAATCAGTTGATATATATCGTAATACGATATATTTATCAATGGATGTTTTTTTCTGCCCTCTGACCGTTTAAAAATATGAATGATAAAATTGGAACAGATAACCTGAGAGATTTTCGTACGAATCGCCGGGTTATCCTGCTCTCAATCATGGCCATTCCCATCGGCGCTCTCAGCGCCCTGGTCGCCAAGGCCCTGATCTGGCTGATTGCTGTTATCACCAACCTCTCATTTTTCTTCCGGCTATCGTCCGCGCCGGTGCAACCCCAGCAAAGTCATCTCGGCTATTGGGTGATTGCCATTCCCGTGGTCGGCGCTTTGATCATCGGGTTGATGGCCCGTTACGGCTCGGAAAAAATTCGCGGCCACGGCATCCCGGAAGCACTGGAAGCCATTTTGCTCGGGCGCAGTCTAATGCAGCCTAAAGTCGCGATTCTGAAACCCATTTCATCCGCCATCTCCATCGGCACCGGCGGCCCGTTCGGCGCGGAAGGTCCCATCATCATGACCGGCGGCGCGTTCGGCTCGCTCTTCGCACAGCTATTTCATCTATCGGCCGCCGAGCGCAAAACCCTGCTCGTCGCCGGCGCGGCGGGCGGCATGGCCGCCGTGTTCAATGCGCCCATCGCCGCAGTGCTGCTCGGCGTGGAACTGTTGTTGTTCGAATGGAAGCCCAGAAGCTTTGTGCCGGTCGCAGTGGCCTCCATCGTAGCCGCGATCGTCCGCATTCCCCTGCTCGGCGCCGGCGCCATTTTTCCCGTCGTCCCGCATGAAGGCCTGGGAATGGCAACGCTCGGCGTGGCCTTTGTCGTAGGCATTCTCACCGGCGTCGCTTCCGGACTCGTCACCACGCTCGTTTACACGTTTGAAGATTTGTTCAAGCGCCTCCCGATTCATTGGATGTGGTGGCCGGCCATCGGCGCAGTGTTTGTCGGCATCGGCGGCGTCATTGACCCGCGCGTGCTCGGTGTGGGTTACGATACCATTCACTCATTGATGCGGGGGGAATTGATCGGTGCGGCGTTGATTGGATTATTAATCGCCAAATCCCTCGTCTGGTCCGTGGCGCTCGGCTCTGGAACCTCCGGCGGTGTGCTCGCACCGTTATTGATCATCGGCGGCGCGTTCGGCGCCCTGCTCGGCCATTGGATGCCCGTGGGCGATCTCGGTTTGTGGGCCATGATCGGCATGGCGGCGATGATGGGCGGCACCATGCAAGCGCCGTTGACGGGCATGATTTTCGTGCTCGAACTGTCGCACGACCTCAACGCCCTGCCCGCCCTGATGGTCGGCTCGGTGGCCTCGCTGGGCGTGACCGTCCTGTGGCTGCGCCGCTCCATCCTGACGGAAAAGCTCGCCCGCCGCGGCCAGCATGTCGCGCGCGAATACAGCGTGGACCTGCTGGAACTGACCCGCGTCGGCGACGTGATGGAAAAGGATATCCCGGTCGTTCCCTTGACCACAACTGTCGTTGAACTCTCCAATCGCATCGCTCAGGGCGACCCAACCATCGCTCATCGCCAGGCGACACTCATTATCGACGCGGAAAACAAACTCGTCGGCATCATTACGCGCGGTGACATCCTCCGTGTGCTGCGCGAAAGCTTGTCGGTCCCGATGACCGTCCTCGACGCGGGTGAAACGGAATTAATCGTCGCCTACGAAGACGAATCCTTGCACGACGCGGCGTCACGCATGTTGAAACATGACATCGGACGCTTGCCGGTTGTGGATCGGCAGGACCCGCGACGTGCGATTGGTTACCTCGGACGCTCGGCCATCCTCGCGGCGCAAGCCAAGTTCTACGAGGAAGAAGAAGTCCGCGCCCGCGGCCCCATCATACCGAATGCGTTGGAAAAAGCCTTGGCCGGCATGAAGGCGGATAAACTTCTCAAGAAAAACGCCGCCGACGCGCGCGCGAACGGACGTTAATTTATGATTATACTCAAAGTGATTGCCCTCAAATTGTTCGTGGCTGCCGCTCTTGGCTTCGCGATCATGGCGCTCCTGTGACGGCGTCGTTGGCGAAATTTTTGGCTCGGCTCAACGGTAAGGTTTAGAGCATTTTAAAACGCTCTAGGCCGCGACTTTCCGTTTCAGAAAATCCTGCAACACCATGGCATGGCTGATTTCCACATCGTGGGTAGAAGTCAGTAACGTAACGCTCCCCTGCTTGACTGCATCCACGAGTGGTTTCAGGGCCGGGATATTCCCGGACAATTCCCGGCGATAGCGCCTTTGGAATTCCTTCCACTTGTCCGGGTCATGCGAATACCATTTTCGCAAGCTGGCGCTCGGCGCGATCTCCTTCACCCATTGAACGGAAGATAACGCCTCTTTTTTAACGCCTCGCGGCCAGAGGCCATCCACCAAAAATCTCGCGCCATCATCCGGCGATGATTTTTCATAGACCCGCTTGATTCGGATATCGAATTTCTCGCGCCGAGAAGTCATACGCCTTTTCCACACCAATCAAAACTTCAAATCGCTCAATTTAAAATCTGTCACACCAATAATCCCCTTCAACCGCCGGCCAATTTCGTGCGCCAGGCTGATCATTTCCTGCGCCTCAGCCGTTTTAAGATGGGCGCGGCAGTTGAATTCCCAAAGCTGCAGCCAGGCCTGAAAGTGACTCGCGTTCAGCCCAAGAGACAGGTGCTTGGCGGGCATCCCGCCGGAATAATTTGAAGGCCCGCCCGTCAGTCGCGCCCAAAAGGAACCGATGGTTTCCAGATGCGTCGGCCAGTCTTTAATTTTCTCATTAAAAATCGGCCCCACCAAACTGTGCTGTCGAATATCGGAATAAAAATGCCGCAGCAAATTCGCAAGTGTTTCCCCGCCGCCAATTCTCTCGTAAAGACTAGGTTCGTTCATGCGCGACCAATATGCCACAGGGTGCGCAGAAAAAAAGCCGCCCGTTACTTTTGAACAATCATCCAAACTGGCGATGCAGGGTTTGAGGGGATTTCCTTGTGACCTCCGTCGGTTTCAGACATTTTCAAAATGAATTTTTGCCAAACCATTAGAGCGATGCGTCCCGTCGCTCCTACGACCATGAAAATCAAAATATTCGTGTTCTTCATCTTCTGCTGCGCCTGTCGCAGCTTTGGCTTCCAAACACAACCGCTCGCGGGCGAATGGCGTTTCGCGCTCGACCGTAAAGACGCTGGCCTCGGTGAAAAATGGTTCAATCAGAAACTCGCCGATAAAATCAAATTGCCCGGCATCCTCGAACAGCAAGGTTACGGCGACGAAATTTCCACGACCACGCCCTGGATGCTGTCGCTCTACGATCACTTCTGGTTTTCGCGCGCGGACTACGCCGCTTACACCAACGCCGGCAATGTAAAAGTGCCCTTCCTCTGCCAACCCGAGCGTCACTATGTCGGCGCGGCATGGTATCAGCGCGACATCAAGATCCCCAAAGCCTGGAACGGCAAACGCGTGACGCTGTTCATGGAACGGCCGCATTGGAAATCCACCGTCTGGCTCGACGACCATGAAATCGGCTCCGACATCAGCCTCTGCGTGCCGCACGAATTCGACTTCGGTGTGATGTCCCCCGGCAAACACCGCCTCACCGTGCGCGTGGACAATCGCATGATTCTTCCCTACCGCCTCGATGCCCACAGCGTCTCCGATTCACTCGATGACGCATGGAACGGTATCATCGGGAAAATCGAATTGCGCGCGACCGCGCCGGTGTGGGCTGACGACGTTCGAATCTCTGCCAACGCTACAAACAAAACCATTTTTGTGCGATACATGCTGCACAACGTTTCCGGGCTCGAGGCCAGCGGGAAAATCTCATTCTTCATCGAGTCCTGTGCCGGAACAAAACCTGTCTCTGTCCTGGGGAGCAGTAAAAATTTCAATAACTGGTCTGAAACAAATACCCCAATGGAAGGAGAACTTGGAGTTACCGTTGATAAGGCCGAGCTTTGGAGCGAATTCACACCGGCTCTCTATAAACTACGCATCGAAGTAGCCGCCGACACGGATAAATTGACTCGTGAAGTGACAACAAACGTTTTCGCTTTCCGCGACTTCCACACCGAATCAAATCAATTCATCCTGAACGGTCATCCGATTTATTTTCGCGGCACGCATTTCGGCGG
>DASZPR010000180.1:0-11913 GCA_035550235.1 Verrucomicrobiia bacterium
CACCTATACCGGGAACACCACCATCACCAACGGCACGCTGGCGCTGGGCGCGTCCGGTTCGATCAATAACTCCACAAACATAACCGTGGATGCCGGCGCGACATTCGATGTTTCAGCCGTCAGCGGCTTCAGCCTGATAAACAATCAGGTTTTGCAAGGCAACGGCACGGTGAACGGTGCGTTTAACACTGTGGGCACATCGAAAATTTATCCGGGGACGAACGGTTCCGCCGGAACGTTGACGTTCGTTAACGACCTCACCCTGGCTGCCAACGCGATTGTCTCCTTCGATCTCTCCACAAGTGCCGGCGGTGCGAATGACCAAATCGTCATCAGCAGCGGCGGTTTGAACATCAATGGCAACTCCATTCACATCAAAGCGCCAAGCACGGCGGTTGGTCTGGATACGGCCGATTATGTGTTGTTCAACCTGACGGGCAGCGGCGCGATCACCGGCAGTTTTGCTTCCGCTCCGGTTTGGGATGTCCAGCCGACCAATGCGCTGCATTATTCAATCGTGACGGATCCGTCAACCTACCAGGTTCGCCTCCATTACACTACGAGTTCGTTCCCCAGTGGTATGGCCTCGGCCAGTCCGGCAAACTTATCGCATTTCCAAACTACTCTTATTACGGCCACGCTGACGAACGGCGCTTTCGGCACAATCAACTCCGTTACCGTGGATGCGAGTCAGATCGGGGTGGTTTCGCCGGTGACGCTTTTCCCGGCTGGCGGAAATGTTTGGACGAACAGCGTCACGGTTGACGGTGCCACAGCATTGGGAAGCCAAACATTGACTGTGACCTTCTCTGAAACCGATTCGCTGACGAATACAGCCGCCGTTGCCGTATCCGTCATCAGCACCAACCGGGTCTGGGACGGCGGCGACCTCGCGCTCGACAACTGGTCAAGCGTCACCAATTGGGAGAATGACCTGGCTCCGGGCACTGCCGGCGACAGCGTGACCTTTGCGGGCACGACGCGACTCACACCGTCGCTGGACGCCAATTACGCCGTCACGGGCATCACATTCAGTAACAATGCCGGCAGCTTCAATCTCGGCACGCCTGGCAGCACGCTGACCTTGAGCGGCGGTGTGACGAACAATTCAGCTAACCCGCAAATCATCAATGTTCCGATTACGCTTAACACGCCCCAAACCATCAACGCGGCGGCGGGCGACATTACCTTGAGCAACACAGTGGCCGGCAACGGCGGCCTGACCAAAACCGGCAACGGCACACTGACCATCGGCGGCTTGGAGAATTACACCAACCAAACCACCGTCAGCGGCGGAACGGTGGAGGTGGGCGCAACCGGGTCAATCAATGACAGTTCGACTGCCAACGTGGGTGTGATAACTGTCGGCAACACGGCTGGTGTCAACGCCACGTTGAACATTGATGGCGGCACGGTCATCGCCACTTCGCCCCTCAATCCGGCCATGACGGCTGGCGTCGGTGCCGGTGCCAATGGCTTCATCAATATGACGGCCGGAACATTGACCACCACGGTGCAAAATGACGGTGAATTTCATCTCGGCGAAACCACCAACGGTTACGGTGCGCTGAACTTGAGCGGAGGAACGCTGACTTGCCAGACTTACTTCGCCGTCGGCAACTATGGTTACGGCGTCTTCAACATGACGGGCGGCAACTATAATCAAAACGCAAATTTCCCCGCCATCGGCGACTGGGCTACCAGCGGCGGCGCAGGCGTGATGAATTTGCTCGGCGGCACGTTCACCTCCACCACCGGAACGGGCGGTGGCGGATTGGACGTTGGCGCGCGAGGCTATGGTGTCTTGAATGTCTCCGGCAGCGCGGCAGTCAATCTGGCAACCCACGGACTTAGACTGGGTTCCATCACCGCCACGGCAACGGGCATTGTCAATTTGCTCGGCGGCACGATCACTTGCAATGTCGTCACCAAACCGGTAGCCGGAGCATCGGCGACCTTTAACTTCAATGGTGGCACGTTGCAGGCGGGCAATAGCCCCGCGACGGCCTTCATGGCGAACCTTAACAACGCTTATGTTTATAGCGGCGGCGCGGTGATTGATGACGGCGGCAACGCCATCACCATCGCCCAGCCGCTCCTCACACCGACCGGCAACGGCGTCAGTTCCATCGCGGTGGCGACGGGCGGCTCTGGCTATCTGAACCAGCCGGTGGTGACGATAACTGGCGGGGGCGGTTTTGGTGCGGCGGCGGTGGCGAATGTTAGCGGCGGAGCAGTGACCAGCATCACGGTGGTCAATCCGGGAACGGGTTATACTTCGGCTCCTAATGTCACGCTCTTCGGCGGCGGTTACAGCACGCCCGCTACTGTTGGAACGGTGACAACCGCAGCGAATATCAGCGGCGGACTGACCAAGCTAAACAGCGGCACGCTGACCTTGAGCGGAGCCAACACCTATACAGGCAACACAACGATCAACGCCGGCACACTGGAAGTTGTGAATCCGGTTTTGTTCACAAACTCCACAGTTAACGTAGCCAACAGCGCCATTTTGCAACTGGACTTCGCAGGAACAAACCAGATCGGCAGTCTCGTGCTGGGCGGTGTCACCAACACTTCTGGTATTTTCAATAGCACGACCGGTTCACCGTTTATCACCGGCACGGGCACTTTGCTGGTTGTGCCTCCGGTGGTCGGTCCAAGCGGACCTGGGAAATTAACAAACAGCGTGAGTGGAAACATTCTTTCCCTCTCCTGGCCGGCTGGGCAGGGCTGGAAATTGCAATTCCAGACCAACAGCCTCAATGCCGGGCTGGGCACGAACTGGGTAACGGTGTCGGGCAGCAGCGGTCTTTCCAGCACCAACATCACCATGAACCCGGCTCTGCCGACGGTGTTCTATCGCTTGGTTTATCCGTAAGCCGGATCAAGGCGAAAATAATCTTCAAACCGTGGGTTCGGTTTGATGGGTTGGGCAATCGGCAGGAGCGCCACTGGGTATGGCGCTCCTGCCATAATAATAAATACCAGACGCAAAATTCAGCGCCCGATAAAAATTTACGTTATGAAAACACCTTTGCTTTCAGAGAGACTCTTGAAATTCAGTGTTCAGAATTTACGGCGTCAAATCGCCTTCACACTGATCGAATTGCTGGTTGTCATAGCCATCATTGCCATATTGGCGGCAATGCTGCTGCCCGCACTGTCCAAGGCGAAGGAAAAGGCCAAGGCCATCAGCTGTGTCAATAATCTCAAGCAGATGGGCATTGCCTTACCGCTATATAACTCCGATTCGCAGGACTACTATCCGCCGGGCATCGACCAGAAAATAGGAAATGCATGGGTATGGGCGCCGTTGCTGCGGCAATATACCGGAGGCAAGAGCACTGCCGTGTTTCAATGCCCCTCGGTGCCATCAAATATGCAATGGGTGCAAACGTTTGGTAGCGGCCTGCCGGCAATTGATGGATACTTTCAGGACGAAGTGCGCTGGGTGCCAGGTGGCAAATATTTCATGAGTTACGGCTACAATTGTTGGGGACAATTGATAACACAAAATCCAAATTTGGGGCTGGGGGTCTATGCAGGCGATCCAATTTATGGGCCTTCAAAAGCTAGCACCATATTGAAACCCACCGATATGATCGCCATCGCCGACAGCAATTGGGATGTGAACCAGGGTGGTGACCCTGACTGGAGTGGCTTCATTGGCTGGTATGCGTCCCGCCAAAACCCTTATGATGTGCACAACCACCGGGCAAGCATTCTCTTTTGCGACAGCCATGTCCAATCCGTAAAACGAATGGTGGTGACCAACAACACGCCCGACGCCAAAGCGCTCTGGAACCGCGACAATCAGGCTCATTAAGTGCGGATGCCGGTTTTAGGTTCTGGCATTCCGCAAAGTTTTTAACAGCCGAAAGAACAAGTTGTTTTTACAAATGAAAAACGAGCGAAAAACTGTCCCAATTTATGGGTTCACACTGATCGAATTGCTGGTCGTCATCGCCATCATTGCCATTCTGGCGGCGATGCTTTTACCAGCCTTGGCGAAGGCCAAGCTCAAGGCGACGATGGCCACTTGTTTGAGCAACGAAAAACAACTCGGGCTTGCCTTCCAAATGTATGGCAATGACAACAGTGATAAAATTGTTGCGTCGTTGGCGGAGACACCCGGAGCGACATATGATGCAGATGGATATTGGGGGCCACCCAATCCTGCCGCTTGGGCGAATTCACAAGCTATCGCTTTAGCCGCAGTGCAGTCGGCGTTGCGGACCAATAATTTGCTTTTTCAATATGCGCCGAGCGTTGGGGTTTATCATTGCCCGGGAGATGTCCGATTTAACTTGCCCGTTGGCACGGGCAATACGGTGGGCTGGGCCTATGACAGTTACGCCAAGACGGATAATGTGGGCGGTGAAGGCAAGGGTGGAATAACGGACTACAAAAAACTCTCTGAAATCAGGAGAACTTCGGACACGTTTGCATTTATGGAGCAGGCTGATTCTCGTGGATTCAATGTCGGGTCATTCGAGTTTGATTGGAATACCGGCAATTATAACGATCCTTTGGCAATGTATCATGGCAATGTTAATACCGAGGGCTTTGCGGACGGTCATGCCGAGCATCACAAATGGCACGATGGAACGATTATTTCACAGGGTTTGCAAGCGAGTCAGGGCAAGTTATACACATTCTCGGTGCAACCCCCTCACTCTGGTATTGATTATAACTACATGACCCAGCACTGGCTGTTTCCAGCTAATCCCTAAACTTTGCCCGAGCCATGGACTATGTTGTATTTTTTATGAGCTGGTCGGAGCAAAAATTTCGTTTTTTGAAATTGGATTCTAAAACTGGCCATTTTCAGTTTTCCATTTCTTTGGCAGCACAAGGAGCTTGGCATATCCGAACGAAATTTTTCGGCGACCGTCGCCGCGCACGGCGTGGTTTTAATCCGCGTCACGCCGATCCTGTAGGTTATTTCGCATGAATGTTTCCGTTTCAATTGTAGAGGACGACGCAGCGGTTCGAGTCAGCTTGGCGAAATTGATTGATACTTCACCCGGTTTTCGCTGTGCCAGCCAATATGCCGATGCCGAAAGCGCCATTAAAGAAGCTCCCAAGGTAAAGCCTGATGTGCTGCTTATGGATATTAGTCTGCCCGGTCTTGATGGCGTGGAATGCACACGTCGGCTCAAACCGCAGTTGCCGGACACCGAGATAATCGTGTTCACTATATACCAAAACACTGAATATATTTTCAACGCTCTGGCAGCGGGAGCCTCGGGGTATATGTTGAAGCAGACGCCCGCAGCAGAATTGCTGGCAGGCATCCGCGAAGTCCATGCTGGCGGTTCACCCATGAGCGGACACATAGCGCGCAAGGTTGTTCAGGTGTTTCAGCAGATGGCGATGTCGTCCGTGGAGATCGAAAGGCTTTCCCCGCGCGAGGCGGAGGTGCTGGCACTGCTTGCCAGAGGGCATCGTTACAAGGAGATAGCGATGCAGTTAAGCTTGGGTTATTCCACGATTCATACCCACATCCGAAACATCTATAAAAAGCTCCATACGAGTTCACGCACAGAGGCGGCAGCCAAATATTTTGGTTGTTTGCAAGCTGATGCAAAGTAAATCCATAATATAACCAAAATGAATAAATTTATCACATTGATGCCAACAAAATGTAATTTTCTGTTTTCTGCCTCAAGGTGCGACTGTGGCAAAGTTGTTGGTTCTATTTTCTCGGCGCGAACCGGCAAATTTCTGTCGGGCATAGGTGTGTTAATGGGATTAGTTTGTAACGCCGACGCACAGCAGTTGGCCTTTCCCGGCGCGCAAGGTTACGGGCAATATGCCACGGGCGGACGCGGCGGCACGGTGTATCACGTCACCACGCTGGCGGACAGCGGCGCGGGTTCATTTCGTGATGCGGTCAGCCAAAGCGGTCGCACGATTGTTTTTGATGTTGGCGGCTACATTCAATTGGCATCGGCCGTGTCCTGTGCCAGCGGCATCACCATTGCGGGCCAGACCGCGCCGGGTGGCGGCATCGGCGTGATGGGCAACGAAGTATCGTTTTACAACGACAACAACATCATCTGCCGGTATTTCCGTTTCCGGCAGGGCGGCAGCAGCACCGGTTCCAGCGCCATCAACATTGGCTCCGGCAGCGCCGCCAGCAACATGATTTTTGACCACATCTCGGTGGAGTTCGGCCAGTGGGACAGCATTGACGCCGTTCACACGATCACCTTTACCGTGCAAAATTCCATCATCGCCGATCCCATAAACCAGCAGTTTGGCGCGCACGTCGAGGGTTACAACGCCACTTGGTATGGCAATATCTGGGCCAACGCGCACAACCGCCAGCCGTTGTGTAAGGCGGACACGATCTATATCAACAATGTCATTTATGATTACGCAGCAGCCTACACGACCGGTGACACGGGGGCGGCGCACAACCATGACATCATTAATAATTATTTTATCACGGGCCCGTCCTCGACCGCGCCGCAAGATGATTTTTTTCAAATCAACGGTTATCCGCAGAACCTATATTTCAGCGGCAATCTGATGGACAGTGACCGCAACGGCCTTCTGGGCGGCAGCACCACGACGCCGAGTCCGGACAACAACGGCCGCACCGGAAATATTTTGTCCGCGCCGTGGTCAGCGGTCACGCCGACGATTCCAACCTATCCCACCGTCACGGCCTATCGCATGAACGTTTCGCAGGCGGGCGCCTTGCCGCGCGACCCGCTGGATGCGCAAGTGGTCGGCCAGGTGATGTCGCTCGGCACGGCGGGCGCGATCATCACCAGCCCCGCAGCCACGGGCTTGGCCAATGGCGGTTATGGCACGATCAACGGCGGCACGGCGTTGACCGATTCCGATCAGGACGGAATGCCGGACGTTTGGGAACAGGCCACCGGCTCGAATCCGCTGGTCGCCGACAACAACACGGTTGCCGCCGACGGCTATACGCTGCTGGAACATTATCTCAACTGGCTGGCCGCGCCGCACGCGTTCGTCTCCACCAACGCCACGGATATTGACCTGTCGGTTTACACGCTGGGTTTCACCAATGGCGCGGTTTACCGTCTGGCCAATTTCACCAACTGCTCGGTGACGCTGACGAATAATCACTTCGCGCACTTTGTGCCGAATCCCGGTTTCACCGGCCTCGCGAGCTTCAACTTCGCCGTGAGCGACCCGGACGGCAGCGCCATGACTAACACGATGGGTCTGCTCGTTTCGATAACTTACATTCCGAAAAATCTGGTCTGGGTTGGCGATGGCGCGAATAATATCTGGGACAACACGAACACTGCCGATTGGTTCAACGGCAATGATCTTACCACCTTTCACTCGGCCGACAGCGTGACGTTCGACGACACCGGCTCGGCCAATCCCGCGATCAATTTGACCGGCACGGTCGCGCCCGGCAGCGTGGTCTTCAACAATAGCGTGAACAATTACAACCTTGGCGGCGTCGGCGGCATCAGCGGCGCGGGGGCATGGACTTTGAACGGCACGGGCAGTGTGACGGTGAACAATGCCAACGCCTTCAGCGGAGCCATCAACTACAAGAACGGCGGCACGATTACCGTGAACAACGGCGGCACGGTCGGCACCGGAACCATCACGTTTAATTCCGGCACGCTGGTCAATAATTACACCAGTGGCACGCTAACTTTGCCTAATTCGATGGTCGTGCCGGCGGCGGCCACGGGTAACATTAACCTCGGCGGTGCCATTGCCATGACCGGCACGCTTACGGGCGCAGGCACGCTGAACCTCAACGTGCAGGCCGGCGGCACGGCGGATCAATTCAAAGGCAACGGCAGCGCGTTCACCGGTGCCGTGAACATACTCGGCAGCGGCGGTCTGCTCATGGTTGCCAATGGCGGCGCGTTTAGTGGCTTTCAAAACGCTGTGACTACGATCAATGCGCCCGTGGCCATTGGTTTCCATGACAACTCCGGCGGCAACACTTACTACTTCGGCGCGTTAAGTGGCAACAATCCGGCGGCGACGTTTTATGATCAATACGCCGGCGCACCCACCTTGAACATCGGCGCGTTGAATCTGAACACGACGTTTGCGGGGCAGTTTCAAACCTCGGTGATTTTGACGAAGACCGGCACCGGTGCACTGACGTTGAGCGGCAACAGCTCGCACACCGGCGTGACGACGGTGAGTAGCGGCGACCTGATTGTCACCGGCAGTATCAGCAACAGTCTCGTGACGGTGGCGAACGCCGCGTCGCTGCGCGGCACGGGGTTTCTTGGCGCGGGGGCGACGATTCAATCCGGCGGAAAATTATTGCCCGGCATCGCGAATGGGCAGCCCGGCACACTGACCATCTCCAACGGCTTCAATCTCACCAGCCCCTATTTGTTTTTTGATTTGTCCGCTTCCCCGGGTGGCGCAAACGACCAGGTCGTGATGCAGGGCGGTTCGCTGGTGATGAGCGGCGCGCAAAATTATATTTTTTATCTGATTAACAAGACGCTTGGCGCCGGCATATACAATTTGATCACCGGTGCGTCCGCCAGCAGCGGCGGCTCCGGTTTTGTCGGCAATCTGCCGGCTGGCACGCGCCAGACATTTTCGATTCAAAATCCATCCTCCGGCGTGAAACTTGTAGTCACTGGCAGCGCGGCTTCCTTGCTCTGGCAAGGCACCAACGGCAACAACTGGGATAGCGTCACGACAAACTGGCTGAACAATTCCGCCGCCGACAAATTTTACAATCTCGACCTCGTGCAGTTTGACGACACCTCGACCAACGGCAACGTCAATATCGTCGGAACTGTTGCGCCGGCGGACGTGCTTGTGACCAATAATATATTGAGCTACACGATTGGCGGCGGCGCGTTGGCGGGCACCACGACTCTGACCAAGAATGGTTCGGGAATGTTGACGCTTAATTCCAGCAATAGTTTCAGCGGCGGCATAATCGTGAACGGCGGCACCTTGCAACTGGTGAACAATTATTACGCCGCCGGCACCGGCCCGATCAGCTTGAACGGCGCGACCTTGTTTCTCAACGGCGTCGGCCCCAGCGCCAGCACGACGATCGCCTGCGCGGGCAACAGCACACTTCAGACCTACGGCCAGCCTTACACGGGCTTCGCTCTGGCGGGAACCGGAACACTGAACCTCACCATCGGTGGCGGCGGAGTATTTTCACCCGGCGGCGATTGGAGCGGTTTCAGCGGGACGATTAATTTCACCACCGGCAACTGGTTGCGCATCTATGGCGCAAACATTTTTGGCAGCTCGAATGCCGTGTGGAATTTGGGCGGCAACGGCGGGCTTTACAACCGCAACGGCAATTGCACGACTTACCTGGGCGCTTTGTTTGGCGGGGCGAGCGCCGTGCTTGGCGGCGCAAACCCGACTGCCTACCCGACCCTCTATGTCATTGGCGGCGTCAACACGAACAGTGTTTTCAACGGGACGATTTCCGACGGCGCGGCGGCCACGTCTCTGATTTTCAACGGGCCCGGCTCGTTGGCGCTGGCGGGCAGCAGCACTTTCAGCGGCGGCACGACCGTGAATGGCGGCACGTTGTTCGTTAACAGCTCCGCCGGCAGCGGCACGGGCACCGGTCCGGTCAGCATCAATCCCGGGGCCACGCTGGGCGGCAATGGCACGATCGGCGGGCAGGTTTCATTTGCGGCCGGGACGACGCTGGCTCCCGGTTACAACGGAGCGGGCACGCTTACCATCACAAACGACCTCGGTTTGAACAATGCGAGCACACTCCAGTTTGAACTCGGTTCGGTCAGCGACCAAGTGGCGGTGACCGGTAACTTAAACGTCGGCGGCATCCTGAACGTCACCGCCACGAACGGCTTCGGCCCCGGCACTTACACGCTGTTCACCTACGGCGGCACGTTGAGCATCGGCACGTTGACGCTCGGCAGCCTGCCGCCGGGTTATGGCTACACGATTGATACGTCGGTGAACGGGCAAGTGAATCTGGTCGTCGCGCAGGCACAATTCGGCTCGGTGCAGGCCACGGCGAACGGTCTGGTGATGAGCGGCTCCGGCGGCACGCCCGGTGCGAATTATTATTTGCTTGGCACAACGAACTTGTCCTTGCCACTTGCCAACTGGACGCGCTTGCTGACGAACCAATTTGATAGCAGCGGCAATTTTATTTTCACCAATGCCTTCAGCACCAATTCACCGCAGCAATTTTACCGGCTGCAACTGCCGTAAGCATTTTTAGCAAACGATATCAAAAAAACATGAATCCTATCCGTTGGAAATTATCGTTGCCCGTCACTTGCTTGCTGCTGGCGAATGCCACCATCGCCGCACCGATTTCCGAAGACTTGACGCCCACTGTCATTGTCAACACGACCAACGAACCGATTGCCGATGGCAAGTTCAAGCCGACGTGGGAATCCTTGAAGCAGTATCAGGCGCCGGAGTGGTTTCGCGATGCCAAGTTCGGCATCTGGGCGCACTGGGGGCCGCAATGCGAACCGGAGCAGGGCGACTGGTATGCGCGCAATATGTATATCGAGGGCAGCGCGCAGAATAAATTTCATGTCGCACATTATGGTTCGCCGGGTCAGTTTGGATTCAAAGATGTCATCCACGAATGGCACGCGGAAAATTGGGATCCCGACAAGCTCGTCGCCCTCTACAAACGAGCCGGCGCACAATATTTTTTTGCGCTCGCCAACCACCATGACAACTTTGACTTGTGGGATTCAAAATATCAGCCGTGGAATTCCGTCGGGGTCGGTCCAAAGAAAGATTTGATCGCCGGCTGGGCCAAGGCCGCGCACGAAAACGGACTGCCTTTCGGCGTAAGCATTCACGCCGCGCACGCGTGGACTTGGTATGAAGTCGCGCAAAAATATGATGGCAAGTTGACGAAGGCCGACGGCAAGGGACTTTGGTGGGACGGACTTGATCCGCAAGATTTATACGCGCAAAATCACCGGCCAAGCGAATCGGCCAATGTCAGCAAAATGTGGGATTGGAACAACGGCGTGACCCCGCCCGATCAGGCTTACTGCGATAAATTTTACAATCGCACGATCGACCTCATCAATAAATACCATCCCGACCTTTTATATTTCGACGACGATGCGGTTCCTTTGTGGCCGGCCAGCGATGCGGGTTTGAAGATCGCCGCCGATTTTTACAATAGCAACATGAAGCTGCACGACGGAAAACTTGAAGCCGTGATGCTTGGCAAACAATTGAACACCGCCGAACGCCAGTGCCTCGTCTGGGACATCGAACGTGGCGCGGCCAACGAGATTGAACCGCAGCCTTGGCAGACCGACACCTGCATCGGCAGCTGGCATTACAAGCGCTCGCTTTACGATCAAAACCGCTACAAGACGGCGAAGACCGTCATCCAGATGCTCTGCGACATCGTCAGTAAAAACGGAAATCTGCTGCTCAACATTCCCGTGCGCGGCGACGGCACGATTGATGACAAGGAAGAATTGGTTTTGAAAGGTATCGCCGATTGGATGGATGTGAACAAGGAATCCATTTTTGGCACGCGCCCGTGGAAAACTTTTGGCGAAGGTCCGGCTTCGGCGGGCGCGGCCTTGAGCGCGCAGGGTTTTAATGAAGGCAAAGGCAAGCCGTTCACCGCCGAAGATTTTCGTTTCACGACGAAGGGCGATGCGCTTTACGCCATCGAACTCGGCGCTCCCACCAATGGCGTCAGCCTCAAATCCCTCGGCACGGCGGCGAAGCTGCTCGACCAGCCGATAAAGAAAATCGAGTTGCTCGGCAGTAACGAGAAAATGGAATGGCAACAAAATGACGATGCGCTGGTGATTTCGCAGCCGAAAAATAAAACCGATAGCATCGCCAACGTTTTCAAAATTTCTTTTTCATTATGAATTCATGTTCCTTTAACGGTTTTAGGTTTACAACTCGCCTGACATGAAACTTGAG
>DASZPR010000181.1:0-5740 GCA_035550235.1 Verrucomicrobiia bacterium
CGATCTTTCATCGTGGCGGCTTTCGCGAGCGCGGCGGGCGAGCACACACACACCGCGGCGCCCGGCGGCATCGCGAACGCCTTTTGGGTTCCCGCCAGCAACACATCGATGCCCAGTTCGTCAAACTTCAACGGCACCGCCGTCATCGAGCTGACTGCGTCCACGATGAACATGACGTCCGGATATTTTTTCTTGAGCGCGGCGATTTCCGCGAGCGGGCTCATGACACCGGTCGAGGTTTCATTATGAATCAACGTCAACACATCGAACTGGCCGGTGGCGAGTTTCTTGTCGACGTCCTCGGCGCGAATGGGAGAGCCCCAGGGCACTTGCAGGCCATCCGCCTCTTTGCCGCAGCGTTTCGAGACATCCAGCCACTTGTCCGAGAACGCGCCGCACATGCAGTTCAAAACGCGTTTGGAGACCAAATTGCGAATGGCGCCTTCCATCACGCCCCAGGCGGAGGAAGTGGAAATGTAAACCAACTGCTTCGTGGAGAGTAACTGCTGAAGCTGCGGCTGGATTTTCGCGTAAAGATCTTTGAACCCCTGCCCGCGATGGCCGATCATCGGCGAACAAAACGCGCGAAATGTTTTGTCACTGACTTCGACCGGGCCCGGAATGTGCAATTTTACGTGTGCCATAGAAAGAATACTTTTCCTGACGCGCGGCCTAAAGGCAAGAACGGGATTGCCTTTTTGTGAACGTCGATTGCGCCAACAACCTGGCCGTAATGCAAAATGACAGGACAATAAAGGGTTTCCGGTTGCGACCGTTTCACCTTTCCCGCCAAGATGCGGCATGACGAACGCCTCTTTCGATCTGAAATCCCGCGCACACCAGGCCATGCTCGATGCCGGGTTTCATCCGGATTTTCCTGCCGAGGTTTTACGCGAAATCCAAATGCTCAAAGGGCCCGCGCCGAAAATCAGCGGCAATGTCCGCGATCTGCGCTCGCTGCTTTGGTCTTCCATCGACAACGACAGCTCGCGCGATTTGGACCAGGTCGAATATGCGGAAAAATTGCCGGACGGCACCACGCGTTTGCTCGTGGGCATCGCGGACGTCGATTCCTCGGTCCCGAAAGGCTCTGCCATTGACCAACATGCGTCCACGGAAACGACTTCGGTTTACACGGGCGTAGCGACCTTTCCGATGTTGCCGGAGGAACTTTCCACCGACCTGACCTCGTTGCGTGATGCGCAGGAGCGACTCTCGATCATTATTGAATTGAGCGTGAACGATTCCGGCGAAGTGAAATCGCACAGCGGTTATCCCGCGTGGCTGCGCAATCGCGCGAAGCTCGCTTACAGTTCCACCGGCGCGTGGCTGGAGGGGCGCGCTTCGATCCCGCCGGCCATCGCCGCCGTGCCGGGAATGGAAGCGCAAATCCGTTTACAACTCGAGACCGCGAAACGGCTGCGCGGCTTGCGCCAGCGACAGGGCGCATTGACTTTCAATTCGGTTGAAGCCACTCCCGTCGTCCAAAACGGCGAAGTCAAAGCCCTCGAACTGCATCAGCATACGGTGGCTGAGGACATCATCGAGAGCTTCATGGTTGCGGCGAACGTCGCCATGGCGCAATTCCTTCGCGAACATGGCTGTGTCTCCATTCGCCGCGTCGTTCGCACTCCCAAACGCTGGGACGGCATCCAGATTATTGCCGCGAAATTCGGCGTGAAACTTCCCGACACGCCCGACCCACGCGCCCTTTCGGATTTTCTCACGCAGCGCAAAGCGGCTGACCCCGATCATTTTCCGGATCTCTCACTCTCCGTCGTCAAATTACTCGGCCCCGGCGAATACATCGTCGAAGCTCCGGGCACCGAACACGAGGGACACTTCGGCCTCGCGGTGCAGGATTACACGCATTCAACCGCGCCGAATCGCCGCTTCGCCGATCTCATCACGCAACGCTTGCTCAAAGTCACCGCCGCCGGCGTGCCGGCGCCCTATTCGCAAGCGGAGTTAACCGCCCTCGCGGCGCATTGCACCGAGCGGGAAGATGCCGCGCGGAAAGTGGAGCGGTTGATGCGCAAAGTCGCCGCCGCAAACCTGCTTGGCCATCGCATCGGTGAAACATTCGATGGCATTGTGACCGGCGCGTCGCCCAAGGGCACTTACGTTCGATTGTTGAAAATGCCGGCGGAAGGCCGGGTCGTTCGTGGTTCCCAGGGTTTGAACGTCGGCGACAAAGTCGGCGTAAAACTCGCGTCGGTCGATGTGGCGAAGGGCTTTATTGATTTCGAGCGGCAGAACGGCGGAAAGTAAAACGGCAGAGGCTCACGTTTTTTCAGCCAGGTATTCTTTTGATTTCGCGGCCGGCTCCCGCTGGGTTGGCCGCCTGGCGAGCGTCGGCACGGTAAAACGAAACGTCGTCCCTTTGCCGTCGCTGTTGTTCTCAGCCCACAAACGACCGGCATGCAATTGCACGATGGATCGAGCCATCGATAGCCCGATGCCCATGCCATTTTGTTTCGTGGTGAAAAAGGAATCAAAAACCCGCGACAGATTTTCACTGGGGATCCCGTGACCGCAGTCCCGCACGGATACCTCCATCGTGCCCTCACCATTGCGGAGGGTTCTCACCAACAGGCAGCGCTCCGCTTTCTCGTTGTCCTTCATGGCATCCATGCCGTTGAGAATCAGGTTCAACACCACCTGTTGCAAATGCACGACGTCTCCCCGAATCAGATGCGGATTTTCACAATACTCCTCCCGGATATCCACTCCCCGGCGCGAGGCGTCGCCCTTCGCCAGCCAGACCACTTCCGCAACCGTCGCGTTAATATCGAGTGGCAACATTTCCATTTCGCGTTTTCTCACCAGGGCGCGAATGCGGCGAATGGCCTCGGACGCGCGCAGGTCATCCCGTCGGATATCCTCCACGATTTGCCGGGCTTCATCCATCGGCGCGATCTGTAAATTCAAGAGGACATTCATGGCGTCCGCGTTGACGAGAATCGCGGAGAGCGGTTGGTTCAATTCGTGGGCAATCATCGCCGTGAGTTCTCCCAGCATCGCGAGACGCGAGGCGTGGATTAAATCCTGTCTCGCTTCTTCAGCCAGCCGGCGATCCGTCAGGTCGATCGCCATCCCCGCGTAACCAATAAACTTCCCGCCCGCGGTATATCGGGGAATGCCCCGGTCCAGTATCCAGCGAAACTCCCCGTCATAGCGCCGCAGCCGATACTCCATCTCGAACGGCTGCCTCGCATTGAATGAAGTATGGTAGATGTCCACACAACGCCGCAGGTCCTCCGGATGCACACTCTCCGCCCAGCCGTTTCCGAGTTCCTGCTCCAGCGTGCGCCCCGTGAATTCAAGCCAGCCGCGGTTGAAAAAAACGCAGAGCTTGTCCGTGCCGGACATCCAGATCAGCACCGGCGCCGTGTCCGCCATGGTGCGAAAACGCTCTTCACTCTCCCGCAGAAAATGTTCCGCGTTCTCCTTTTGTTGAATCAATATGGCCACCAGATAAAGCGGCGCCGCTCTCAACAACAAAAACTGTTGCAACGAGAAAGCGGTGTCCGCGGGCGACTCTCCGTAAAAAGGTCCGCGACCATGGATGGCGGCATCCACCGAAAAAATGGTGATGATGGCCACGCCCCCGCAAGCGCCCGGCATCCCGAATCGAATCGCCGCCCAGAACAAAAGCGGCATGGGGAAGTAATAGCGGGTTTCGAGAATTCCCATCGTGTTCAGGCGCGTGCTGAATGCCAGCCAGCACGTCAGGATTAATCCAACCGCCAAAAAAACCCCTTCCAGGGACTTTCTGATCCGCGGCATTCTCATCTCCCGCCGTGAATTAAACAGCCAGTAGAGGATTGCCGGCGTGAGGACCAAATGCACCAGTACATCTCCCATGAACCACTGCTCCCACGCGGTCCAATAATCTCTTCCAATCGCGTGAAGCGCCGCTGCGCCAAAAAAGGCGGACCCGGCCGGAGCCAGCAGGACCGCCACCAGGCAGAATATCCCAAACTCCTTCACCGTCCCCATGCGAATTGGATTTTTGAGAAAAACTCGCAGCGCAGTTGCCACCGCCAGGCCCTTTGCCGAATCAATCGCGAACGTGGCCAGCAGGAACCACATCGGGCTGCCTTGAGCAATCGGGCTGCCTTGAGCAATCGGGCTGAATAGCCGGATCGGAAGCGTTCCGAGAATGAACACCCACCCATTTCGGGGCCGGGTCAGCAGCAGGGCGCAAAGCAAAACCGCGTCTGGAAACCAGAAAGGAGAAGCACACGCCTGGCTGAACGACATCCCGTAAAGATAAGCCAGATAAAACGCCGCCTCGAAAAAGCAGAACACCGCTATCTGCCTCAATGCTGGCGGTTGAAGAAACCTACTCAGCCGCCCTTCTGAACCCATCCCACGGCTCATGGTTGCCTAGCCTACCATTAACGATAAGGCTAGGCAAATTTGATTAATTCGTGACCGTTCGGAGAGCTTACGGACTCACATTCCAACCCTGGACCTCCACCACCGGCTTGCCGCCTCGCGGAAGAGTATAGGTCGCGGTGATGTCCCGCTTTTCTCCGGGCAGCAGCGAGAAATAATTATCTTCCCAGATCACGGGCAGAATTTCTTCGCCCGTCTTGTTGTCGTTGACTTTCAAATGCACGAAGAACGCAAGGGATTTGCCGGGGTTCTCCACGGTCACGTGCGTCGTGTATTCCCCGTTGCTCCGGCCGGATTTCGCCAGCACATTCAATTTGACCGGCGGCAGGTTGTTGAGCGCCGTGAAATCCGCGTATTGCTTCGTGGGCGTGTAATACCAATCCGAGCCGGACTTGGGCTTGTCCAGCGTGTCACCCTTCGTGGACAGCCAATAAAAATTGTCGCTCAACAATTTTCCGGCGGCGTCTTCGAGCTTCAATTTCACGAAATACGTGGAACTCAAATCCGCCAGTTCAGGCAGCGCCATCAGGCGCCTCACACCGTCGGGGCCGATGTTGAAATTTGTTTGCTGCGAAAATTTCGTTGTCATGTCCAGGTTATAAATGGTGGCCGTGGCTTTGAGTTCCCGGTAGTCATCGTAAAATCCATTCACCACCACCACCGAACGATCGTCGTAGGAATATTGGATGTGCAACGGCTCACAGGCTTTCTTCGCGCCGTAATAACCGCCGCCCGGCCGCAAATAATAATCGTAGAGATGCCAGATCATCGAAGGCCACGCGTTGTTCATCATCCATTGAATCACGCCGGTGGAATCGTATTTGTTGCGGCCGTAAGCCTCGAACATCGCGCGCTCGCCGTCATAAGTCATCACCTGGGATTTTTTGGCGTAATCAGCCAGGTCCGTCGCGGCGCCGAGACGCTGGTTCAATGCTTCCGTAAAAATATTGACCGTCTTGAAAGAGCCGCCGCCGCAATGGAAATTCCAATACTCGTTGATGGGCCAGAGTTGGTTCAGCGGCAGCATGCGGCGCAACGATTCCACCGGCGGAATCGCCGGGCCGGGACTGGTTTCCGTGTTGAAACCAAACGCGCCACCGGCCTTCGTGTCGGTGTACCAATACATCGGCGGCACGTATTCGTAAGGGCCGCTCATTTTCATACCCGTCTTTTCCGTCAGGGCGGGCTTCTTCGCGCTGGCGGAGGATTGCGCGGGATTCGGCCAGTCCATTTCCTTGAGCACCGCGAGGTAATTGCTTTCCGCGCGCGCGTTCGGCGGATTATCGCTGCCGTACCAAAACGTCAACAGGCTCGGATGATTTCGCAGGCGGCGAAT
>DASZPR010000182.1:0-7039 GCA_035550235.1 Verrucomicrobiia bacterium
CCGCCGTGGGCTCGCTCGGCGTCAATCTGAACCGCGCGATCGAAGAGCAGGCCAAACGCCTGCTCGGCGCGGACCTCGTCATCAACTCGCGCGAAGCCTTCACGCCCGACGCGGAGGAGTTGTTCATGAAAATCGGCGGCGAACAATCCCGCGAAATCTCGTTCATGACCATGGTTTATTTTCCGCGCACCGGCAGCACCCGGCTGGCCATGGCGCGCGGGCTGAGCGGCGGTTTTCCTTTTTACGGCCAATTTGAAACCGAGCCGGCCGCCGCCGCTCAGGACTTCCGGCATCCGAATGGCGGCACGCTGGTGGAACAATCGTTGATGGACCAATTCGACGTTAAGGTCGGCGATGAAGTTCGTATTGGAAATCTGACTTCACACGTCGCGGCGAGGCTCGAAAAAATTCCGGGTGAAAGTGTCGCCCTCTCGGCGATTGCACCAAGGCTTTATTTTTCATTGGATGACATGGCAAAGGCCGGCCTCCTCGGTGAAGGCAGCCTTGCGCAGTATAAAATTTATTTCAAACTTCCCGACGGCACCAACGCCACCCAACTGGTCGCCGCCCTTAAACCGCAATTCGAAAAACTCCGCCTCCGCACCGACACGGTTGAGGAACACAAACAGGAATTGGGCCGGGCGATGGACAACCTTTACCATTTTCTGAACCTGGTGGGGTTCATCGCCTTGTTGCTCGGCGGCGTCGGCGTGGCGAGCGCCATCCACGTTCACGTGAAACAAAAGCTCAACACTGTCGCCGTGCTGCGCTGCCTGGGCGCGCCGGTTTCTCAAGCGTTTTCCATCTATCTTGCGCAGGGAATCGCGCTGGGCGCGTTCGGCGCGGTCGCGGGCGCAGCGCTGGGCATGGTCGTCCAATTGCTGATCCCGAAAGTGCTCGCGGATTTCATCCCGTTCGATTTTCAATTTCACACCGCGTGGCTGGCCATCGCGCGCGCGATGGGGCTCGGCCTCGCGATTTGCGTGATGTTCGCGCTGCTGCCGCTGCTTGCGGTGCGCAAAGTGTCGCCGCTGGCCGCGATCCGCGCTTCCTACGAAACCGACCGACCACATCGCGATCCGTTGCGCTGGCTGGCCGGTGCGGCGCTGGCGGCGGGAGTGCTGTTCTTCGCATTTTCCCAAGCGCGAGACTGGCGCATCGGCCTCGGCTTCGCCGTTGCCCTTGGATTGGCATTTGGGGCGCTCACCGTCACTGCCGCTGCGCTGGCATTTGTGGCGCGAAGATTCGTCCCACGCACGCTGCCGTTCTCGGTACGACAGGGCCTCGCCAATCTGCACCGGCCCAATAACCGCACATTGCTTCTCCTCCTGTCACTTGGCCTCGGCACGTTTTTGATGGTGAGCCTGTACCTCGTGCAACGAAATCTGCTGACCAATCTCCTCGCTTCCAGCGGCAAAAATCAGCCGAACGCCGTCCTGTTCGACATCCAGCCCGCACAACGGGAGCCCGTCGCCAAACTCATCCAGTCGCTGAATCTTCCCATCATCGATGAAATGCCGCTCATCAGCATGCGCATCAGTTCGGTGAATGGCCGCTCCGTGAATACAAATTCACCCGGACACCAGCGCGACCGACGCGGCGGCGGTTGGGCGATGCATCGCGAATATCGCAGCACCTGGAGCGATCATTTGCGCGACGGCGAAACCATCGTCGCGGGAAAATTTATCGGCACCGTCACGAACGACACCGAATCCATTCCCGTTTCCCTGGAGCAAGGAATCGCGCGCGATCTTGGCGTGGGCCTGGGCGACGAGATCGTCTTCGACGTGCAAGGCGTGCCGGTGAAGACGCACGTGGCGAGCTTGCGCACCGTGGAATGGCGCCGTATCCAACCGAATTTCTTCGTGGTATTTCCGCGCGGTTCGCTGGATGACGCGCCGGCCATGAATGTGCTCGTGACTCGCGTGGGCTCGAGCGAAGAATCCGCACGCATGCAACGCGAGGTGGTGAAAGCGTTTCCCAATATTTCCATCATCGACCTGCTTCTCGTGCTGCGCACGGTGGATTCCATTATCAGCAAGATTTCCTTCGTCGTGCGTTTCATGGCGAGTTTCACCGTGCTCACGGGTTTGCTGGTGCTCATCGGCGCACTCGTCACCGGCCGCTACCAGCGCGTCCGCGAGAGCGTACTGCTGCGCACGCTGGGCGCATCGCGCGGACAGATTTTGAAAATCCTGGTGGTGGAATATTTCGCGCTTGGTTTTCTCTCCGCATTGACTGGCATTCTGCTCGCCATGCTCGCCGCCTGGGCTTTGGCTGTGCTGGTGTTCAAGGTTAAGTTTGCCGTCGCCTGGGTGGCGCTCCTCGCGGCATTGCTGGGCGTGCCGGCCATCACGGTAATCACCGGCCTCCTGATCAGCCGCGGGATATTGAATCATCCACCGCTCGCGATTTTAAGATCAGAAGGGTAGCTCGGAAGAAGTCTAAGGTTCTACCCTGTGGAAACAAAAAGGACGGCCCGAAGGCCGTCCTCGCGAAATTAATGGATCAACAGGATTAGTTGGCTGCGCCACCACCGGCTCCGCCGCCAGCACCACCACGACGACCCGGGCGGGGCATCGCTTGATACTTGGTGTATTGCTCAGGGGTGAGGATCTCTTTGAGCTTCTTGTCGAGATCTTCGCGAGCCGCCATCATCTTGGAGCGGCGCTCGGACTGGTCCGCCTGGCGAGCTTCCTGGGCGGCCTTGGTGTAGTCTTCCAAAGCCGTTTTTACCTTCGGCTTTTCAGCTTCAGTCAACGTGACGGCTTTATCGATCGTTTCCACCGTCAACATGCCACCGCGACCACCAGCACCACGGGCGCCAGCCGCCGGCTTGTTCGTATCGGTTTGGGCGAAGACAGCCGGGCTTACCGCCATAACTGCCGTCGCGGCAATGATTGCCATCGAGATTTTATTAATTTTCATGAACTCCGATCTTATCGATTATGTTTTTTGTTGGTTTTTACCCGTTGATTCAGCTCATCTTCTACAGACGATTAATTCGCCAATTGGTTACATCGGAATGCGACGCCAGACGCTGGGGTAAAACCCGCATAAATTCTTCGCGTGACAACGCCCTTTGTTCATGCGAACTCTGGGGGATGAAATCATCTCTTTGGATTTGTGCGGTCAGCGCGCTCCTCCTCTCAGGTTTAACGGGCATCGCTGAAGACAAAACGGAAACCAAGCCGGCCGAAAAGACGGCTCCCACAGCGGATTTAACCGATCCCTCCAAGCTCACGGAAAAAGCACCAGCGACATTTAAAGTCAAATTCGATACGACCAAAGGCGCTTTCACTGTGGAGGTTACGCGGTCCTTGGCACCCAATGGAGCCGACCGCTTCTATAACCTGGTAAAAGCGGGCTATTTCAAGGATATCGCTTTTTTCCGCGTGGTTCCCGGGTTTATGGTGCAATTCGGCATGCATGGCGATCCGAAAATGACCGCCATCTGGAATCATGCGAATATTCAAGATGACCCGGTCAAAGGCAGCAACACTCGCGGCACTATCACGTATGCCACCGCGGGCCCGAACACTCGTTCCTGCCAATTCTTCATCAACTTCGGTGACAATTCACGGCTCGATAGCCAGGGCTTTGCGCCGTTCGGCAAAGTGACGGAAGGCATGGATGTCGTCGACAAATTGAATGGCGAATATGGCGATGGCGCCCCGTGGGGAAAGGGACCGTCACAAAAACAAATTGAAGACGAAGGAAACGCCTATCTCAAAAAGAGTTTCCCCAATCTCGATTACATCAAATCCGCCACGATTCTCTGATTTAACCAACCGGATTCCAATATGATTACGAATAACGAAGTTGCGGTCATTAAAACCACTGAAGGCGACATGGTCATTGAACTTTGGCCAGACGTCGCGCCCGGGCATGTGGAGAATTTCAAGAAACTCGCGAACCAGGGCTTTTACGATGGCACCGCCTTTCATCGCGTCATCAAGGATTTCATGATCCAGGGCGGCGATCCGCTCACCAAGGATCCGAAGATGGAAGCGCGCTGGGGCACCGGTGATCCCGGCTACAAAATCAAAGCTGAGTTCAACGATCGCCATCATGACCGAGGGGTCCTTTCCATGGCGCGGTCGCAGGACCCGAATTCTGCCGGCAGCCAGTTTTTCATCTGTCACGGCAACCCGCGTTTTCTCGACAAGCAATACACCGCGTTTGGAAAACTGATCAAAGGCGATGATGTGCTGGAAAAAATCGCAACTACACAGACGCGTCCGCAAGACCGTCCGGTCAAACGCATGGGCGTGGAGAGCGTGAAAATCGTTCCGGCGGATTCCGTCAAGTAAACCCTTTCTCAACCACGGATTCTGCCAACGCGGAATCCGTGGTTTCTTTTTTGTGGATATCCCTTCACTCACGTCTGTTTTGGTCGCGCTCGGTTGTCCGCGGGAAAAGTCCTCGGAAATGGCCGCGCAGTTGGACAAGCGCGCGAGGCAATTGGCAACCGAGAAGAATCGCACCTACGATGAGGCTTTGGAGCATCTGCTAAAACTCATGGCTCAGGGCTGGGCGGCGAAGGAAAAAGGAGTTTGAATTGACGAATTGCGATATACGATTGACGCGTTCAGGTAACCAGCGCGCACCTCGGAGTCGTTTCGCGCGCCAATCATAAATCGAAAATGGAAAATGATAGAGCCCTGGAAAAAAATCAGTTCGCGACCGTTGGGTGATTTCCGGATTTTCACCGTCCGCGCCGACACAAAAATTTCTCCGCGCACACAAAAGGAACACGACTTTTTCATCATCGATTCCGTCAATTGGGTCAACGTCATCGCGGTGACGCCGGACCAACAACTCGTGATGGTGGAGCAATATCGGCACGGCTCGAACACGGTGGAATTGGAAATTCCCGGCGGCATGATGGACGCCAAAGATGCATCGCCCGAAATCTGCGGCACGCGGGAACTGCGCGAGGAAACCGGCTATGAAGGCTCCCACGCCCGGCTGATTGGCAATGTCTGGGCTAATCCCGCCATCATGAGCAATGTTTGTTACACCGTCCTGGTTGAGAACTGTCGCTGCGTTCATCCGCTCGAATGGGATCACGCCGAGGAATTGGTCACCAAACTCGTGCCGCTGGCGGAATTGCCGGCGCTGGTTGCCTCCGGAAAAATCCGCCATCCGCTGGTCGTGGTGGCGTTGTATCATTTCGAACTGCTACAGCGCGGATTGAAAAAGGGTTAACCGCAAAATACGTCAAATACGCGTATTTGGCGTATTTCGCGGTTCTGAATGGCGCTTTTGTTTTGACGCATGACGGTAAAAGAGGGAAAAGAAACCTGCCCATGAAGACCATTTTACCTTGGCTGCTCGCGGTCGTGTTTGGCGCCAGCGCTGGCGCACTTTATTTCTCCAGTTCGTCCAAGAATGAGGAACTCAACACGCTGCGCCAGCAGGTGCAGCAACTGGATGGACTGCGCAGCCAGTTGGCCGACGTGCAAAAACAAGCCGCCGACCAGGCAGATCAAATCGCCTCAATGCAGAAAGACAACCAGGAACTGTTGCGCCTCCGCGGCCAGGTGAAACAGTTGGGCGATGAGAAGGCGCAGTTGATCAAGCAAATCGCCGCGGCTCAATCACAGGCAGAGCGCTCGCAGGCGGAGATTCAACAGGTCCAGGCCCGCGCGAGCGAAAATGCGAAGGTCATGGCCGAACAACAAATCCTGCAGTTGAAGCAAAATCAGGGGGCGGCGAATGTCTGTATCAACAACCTGCGGATGATAGACGGAGCGAAACAACAGTGGGCTTTGGAACACCAGAAAGGCCCCGACGCGGTTCCCCAGCCCCAGGAAATCGCCCCGTATCTCCCCAATGCCCAGATTCCTCAATGCCCCGCGGGCGGGCGCTATACTCTCAATGCGGTGAACCGGGCGCCGACGTGTTCCATCCCCGGCCACGTGTTGCAGTAAAGTGGCACGGGCATCCTGCCCGTACGAAGCGAACACACGGGCGAGACGCCCGTGCCACTAAAAGCTAGTGCTTCGGCCGCAGGAGAATGGCTTTCTTATCCGTGCCTTCAACTTCCACGCTGGCCGTTTCCACGCCGGGATCGTCCTTGAGCGCCTGATGAATGATGCGACGATCGAAGGCCGTCATTGGCTCAAGTTCCACCACATCACCCCAGCGACGAACTTTTTCAGCGGCGTCTTTCGCTTTTTTCACCAAAGCCTCGCGAGCCTGGGCACGATAACCGCCGACATCCACCATGATTTTCGGCGCAGCCGGGTCCTGCTGAAACAACAGGCGATTAGCAATGTATTGCAGGTCCGCCAGCGTTTGGCCCTGGCGGCCAATGAGCCGGCCGGAATCCTCTGTCTTCACATCGAGCAGGACGCCGTCTTCCATGCTGTGCTCCTCCACTGTGGCCGTGAAGCCGAGCAATTCCATGATTTTCTCCAGGGTAGCTTTGGGTTGGGCGGGCATGGCTGTAAAAGTTGATGGTTGAAAGTTGAGAGTTGAGTGTCTCGCTGGGCGTTATTTCTTCTTTTTCGGCGCCTGCGTCAAGGCGGGAGTGGCCACAGGAACCGGCTGCATCTTGGTCATTTTCGTCTGAATAATTCCCAGCAGCGTGCTGACAAACATGTAGAGCGCCATGCCCGAGGAATAAGTATACAGGAACACCAGGAATAACGCGGGCATGTAACGCATCATTTTCTGCTGCGCGGGGTCCATACCGGGCGAAGGCGGCGTCAAATGCGCCTGCCAGACCATCACGCCGACCATCAGCAGCGGCAACAGGTTCACGGGGAAATTGAGGCCCGGGATGAGGAAGAGCGTGTCCGGTTTGGAAAGGTCCGGGACCCACAGGAAATGCGCGCCACGCAATTCAATCGCGCTGCGGATCATGCGAAAGAATCCCCAGAACACAGGCATCTGCACCAAAGCCGGAAGACAGCTTCCCATGGGATTGACCTTGTTCTCCTTCCAAAGCTCCATTTGCTTCTTCTGGGCCTTCATCGGGTCGTCTTTATACTTCTCCTGGATGGCCTTCACCTGCGGTTGCAGCGCCTGC
>DASZPR010000183.1:0-2795 GCA_035550235.1 Verrucomicrobiia bacterium
GCCGCAAACTTAATTCTTGGGAAATTGGCCGCGTTTGTGCTTAATGCGGGCGTGCGGTTGGATCAAAAACATCGATTTGCCCGGTCACGCCGCTCGGGAAATAGTTTTCTCTGGCTGTTGGTGATTCTGATGGCGGCTGGAGTCGCATGGCTTTGGTGGAATGCGGCGAAACCAAAATCGAAACCGCATCCGGTCGCGAAAATCTCTACGGCACCCACACCGTCAACGCTGATTATTTCCAACGCGCCGGCGCGACCAAAAACCAATGCACCGCTCGTGGTTTTCGCGGCGGGTTATCCCCGGCAAGTGCAAACGCCGTTCGAGGCGCAGCTTGAGCTGGATCGACTGGGAATTTCCTCCGGTTCGCTGGACGGAAAAATCGGCTCGCAAACGCACGCGGCCATCCGAGCCTTTCAACGACAGGCAAACTTGCCGGTCACGGGAGAACTGGACGCAATCACCAAGTCGAACCTGACGTTGAACACGCCGCCCATCACAACCTACGTCGTCACTTCGAACGATGTCGCACGACTGCAGCCTTTGAGCAAAACGTGGACGGGCAAGTCACAGCAGACGGCGCTCGATTACGAAACGATTTTGGAACTCGTGGCAGAGAAAAGTCATTCGCATCCCGAGCTAATTCGCCGTATGAACCCGGGCGTGAATTGGACGAATGTGACGGTGGGAACACCGTTGCAGGTGCCGGATGTGACGAGGGACGAGCCTCCCGAAAAAGCGGCGTTTGTGCGCATCAGTTTGTCGGGGAAAACTTTGGAGGCGTTCGACACGGACAGCAATTTGCTGGTGCATTTTCCGTGCAGCATCGCGCAGCGGGTGGAGAAGCGGCCGATTGGTGATTTGCATGTGGCGGTGATTGCGCCGAATCCGAATTACACATTTGACCCGGAATTATTTCCGGAATCCGCGGAGGCGAAAGAGGCGCCGGATGTGAAACTCATTCTGCCGCCGGGCCCCAACAATCCGGTGGGCGTGGTGTGGATTGGACTGGATAAAACCGAGGGACATATCAGCGGTTACGGCATGCACGGAACGCCGCGACCGGAGGATGTGGGCCGGACGGAATCGCACGGGTGTTTTCGACTGGCGAATTGGAACGCGGAGTTGCTGTTGAAGATCGTCTGGATGGGAATGCCGGTTTACGTGGTGCCGTGATTACATCTTGGTGCGGATGCCGCAGGCGCGGAGGAAGCACCAGCCGCGTACGGCTTCAAACATGCAAAAAAGGCCGATCACGACCAAAGGAATGCAAGCCCACAAGGTATCGTCCGCCAGGATGATGCCGATGATAAGCAGAATGGAGCCGGTGATGCCACGGGCGATGCGGCCCTGGAAGCTGATGTTGGGCTTGAAAAATCCGGCCATAACGAAAGTTAAAACATACTTGGGCGCAACGCAATACGTACAAACCCGCAAGGCGTTTTAAAGCTCCAAATCTCAAGTCCCAAGCTCCAGAGAAATTTCAACATCCAAGCTTCAATAGCGCCGCGGAGTTGAATCGGAATTGAAGTTTAAAGCTTTTCCTAATTGTCAGTGTGCTTGCGTTGAACAGTGACGCCGAACTGACGCGCTGCTCTGACGATGTCCTGAGGCCAGGGCGCGCGGAAAAAGCGCCAGAGGCTGGCGCACTCCAAGACGCCGTCGCGAGTCAAAGAGCGCAAAACATTCCGTGAGGTTTTGGAGTGCGACGGTCTCTGCCGCTTTCCACGACTTGCTTTTAAGACTACACTGTGGGGATGGAAGTTTCCGAGACCATTCAATGCCCGTTCTGCGGGCAGGCTTTTGAAATCACGGTGGACACGAGCATCGCGTCGCAGCGATTCACCACCGATTGCGAGGTTTGCTGCCGGCCGTTCGAGGTGACGGTCGAGTGTGAGCCGGGAGAAATTCTGAGCTTGGACGTGAGTGGCAATTAGGGCAACTTTCCGCCATGCACAATTTCGCGAATACGGTCCTCTGGATTTATATCGTGCTGCTGGTCGTGGGCGGACTGATTGGTTTTCTCAAGGCTAAGAGCCAGGTCTCGCTCATCATGTCGGTCGCCTTTGCCGCCCTGCTGGCGTTGTGCGCCGCGGGAATCGTTTTTCAATATTATGTCGCGGACATTCTGCTCGCCGCGTTGCTCGTCGTATTTGCAATCCGTCTGGCAAAGACGAAAAAATTTATGCCGTCGGGATTAATGTTAATCCTCACTTTAGTCGCCCTCGTGCTGCGTCATATTCATTAACCCGAGTGGGTTAAAAATTTTCCGTTATCGTGCCTGAAACGTCTCTCCCCATTTGGGAAATTCATTCGCAGATCATCGATTCGCTGCGGACCGGCAATCGACTGATTTTGTCCGCGCCAACCGGCTCCGGAAAAACCACGCAGGTGCCACAGATGCTGCTGCAGGCGGGATTGCTCGGCGAGGGACAGGTGGTGATTCTGCAACCGCGGCGGCTCGCGGCGCGATTGCTGGCGGCACGCGTGGCGCAGGAACTGGGCGTGAAACTCGGACGCGAAGTGGGTTACCAGATTCGGTTTGAAAATGTCACGTCGCGCGAAACGAAAATTCGTTTTGTCACCGAGGGCGTGTTGTTGCGGCAGATGATTGATGATCCGCAACTCAAGGGCGTTTCGGTCCTGCTCTTCGACGAATTTCACGAACGGCATCTTTACGGAGACATCACGCTCGCGCGCGCGTTGGATGTACAGGAAAGTTCACGGCCGGATTTGAAGATTGCGGTGATGTCGGCCACGCTCGATGCGGATTTGCTAGCCGACTACCTTTCGCGAGT
>DASZPR010000184.1:0-2830 GCA_035550235.1 Verrucomicrobiia bacterium
TGTCCGCCCGGATTTTGAAAAGCGTCAGCGGGACGAATTCGCGCAATACGGATTCCCCCCTGCAAACGCTCACCGATCGTGAATTTGAAGTTTTCCAACTCATCGGCCGTGGAAAAACCAGCAACGAAATCGCCCAACAACTTCACATCAGCCCGCGAACCGTGGACGTGCATCGCTCGCAAATCAAAGAGAAATTGCACCTGAAAAGCGGCACGGCGCTGGTTCATTACGCCGTGCAATGGTTCGGCAAGGAAGGCTGAAATTGCCTGCGCGTGCGCAAGCAATTCAGTCACTGGTGGAATTTTTCGCGGGCGGCGACATCTGCGCCTCCGTGGCCTCTAATTGCGCTGCCTTTTCAGAAGCCGCTGTGGCCTCGGCGAATCGGCCTTGTTCCGCGTACGCCGCGGACAGCGTCTTCATGAAACGCGCCTGATGGAAATGAGTCAATCGACAGGCGTGTTCCGAAAGCCGGACAGCTTCTCCGCCGTTGCGAATGGTCGCGTCCGGACAGGTCGTGAGCACATAGGCGAGATTGTTGAGGCTGGGAATATTTTCCGGTTCCAACTCCAGCACCTTCCGATATTCAATCACGGAATTCCGAAAATCGCCCGTCATGAATAACAAGCCGGCGAGAGAAACTTGCGTTTCGATTTTCGGCGAGAGGTGCAAAGCGATTTTCAAGTGACCGATGGCTTCCTGGTTTTTGCCGAGATTTTGCGAGGCATTGGCGAAGTTTTCCTGCAACGCGGCGGAGTCAGGTTTCATCCGGACGACCGCGCGATACTCCGCACAGGCTTCATTATAGCGGCCTTGGAGAAGATCCGTGAGCGCGAGGTTGGAAAGTGAATCGGGATCGGCCGGATTCAACTCATGCGACTTTTTAAAATAGTCGGCCGCTTCCGCCGTTTTTCCCTGGCTGAAAAGAATGACCCCGAGATCATTGTACACCGGCCATGCCGCCGGGTTCTTCGCCAGCGTGTCGCGCAACAACTTTTCCTGCGTCGCAAAAACTTCGGCGCGTTTGAATCCAAGCATCGACCAGGTTGAAAGCACGACGATCGCGGTTGGCCAAAAGATTCGTTTGTCCGGCAACGAAGCGATTACCCCGCCCAGCAATGACGCGAGGGCGATCAAGGGCAGATATTGCAAGTGGTCGGAAACCTGGAACTTGGTGAAACATTGCGCATCAAAAAATCCCAGTGCGGGAAACAACAGTACCGTGAACGCACCGAGGCCAAACAGCGCGGGCTTTCCCCAACTGCGGCGGAAGCGCCAGCAGACCGCCAGAACCACAATCATCGCCGCTACCGGCAACAAAGCGGCGAGCACCGAAGCATCCGTGCCCCAGCGCGGATAAAACACCGTCAGCTTTACCGGCAGCAAAGCTTTGCCACAATAAAACCAAAAGTTTTTCCCGGCCACGCTCAGCCGTTCGAGAAATGTTTGCGACACGACAACCTGGCCTGCGAGCGCCTGATATTTCTGAAACCAGATCGACATCAAACCAAACGAAAGCGCCACAGTAAAATGTGGAACGGTATGGACAAGGTCACGGCGAGTTATACGCCCGCGTTGCCACGCGGCGCAACCAAGCAGAACCACCGGCAGGGCGATGGTGGTGGTTTTGCTCAGCAACGCGAGGATGAAGCTGACAAATGACAGCGTGAACCACGCAGTCCCGTTGCGATTTGAAGCGGCGCCCGGCTGTCGGTAAAGCGTGGAAGTCTCGTAACGAAGGTAGGCCCAAAAACTCAGCAGAAAGAACGGCAGCGAAAGCGTGTTTTTCAATTCGGCGATCCGCGCCACGGAACCGACAGCCACCGGGTGCACCGCAAAAAGGGCCGCGCCGAGCCATGCGCCCGGAATTTTCAATCGCGCCAGCACGCGCCAAAGCAACACGGCGCTGATAGCCTGGAGCACCATGTTGACCACGTGATAACCCAGCGGATAATCCGCCCACATCGACCATTCGGCCAGCCAGGCGCAAAGCGTCAAGGGAAAATCGGTTTGGAACCAGACTGAGCGCGGAGTGAGTTCTCCGCTCACGAGCGGGTTTGCCGCGCCGGCCACGAGCCGCAGGTCGTCCATTACAAAACTTCCCGGCAATATCGGCAGATAGATTATCAGCACCAGCGCGAAGAGAAGGAACACTCCGAGAGCAAGTCGGGCCGTCGAATTTTTCACAATGGCGGGATATTAAAATGAACCCGGACGGCAGCGACTTCGAAAGGTTCGGCGCTCGGGAGCCCCGATGGAAAAGTGCTGCCGTCCGGTAAATCTATATTCATCTTTTGAATGGCACTGCACGACCTCACCAGCCGCGCCAATCCAAATTCGTGAGACATTTTATTTCCATTAGCAAAAAATGATATTGGGAAACACTCCTCTTCGTTAACGAAGAATTCAGCAGGAGCGGTACGTACTTCCTTTATCGAAACTCGGCGGAAACGGAGGTGCGAGAGTGAGGCATGTCTTTCCAAAAACTTTCAAAAAGATTCGCCGGTTCGCGCCCGTGCGAAAGCTCTTCCGAGGAGCAGGGTCCGCGCCGGACTTCAAACCGCGGTCAAATCCGGTTGGCCCCACGTCTGCTAAAGAGCAAGTGCGGTCGCGCCGGGCAATATGTGAACGAAAACGCAGTTATGTTATAACCCGCCTGGCGCCAGTTCACACCGTTACAAAGCAGCAACAAATGAAAATCAAATCCTCACGCAACTCGGGTTTCACGCTCGTTGAAATCATGATCGTGGTCGCCATCATCGGTCTCCTGGCCGCTATCGCGATCCCGAACTTCATCAAAGCTCGTGAAACCGCTCGCAAAAATACTTGCATC
>DASZPR010000185.1:0-1964 GCA_035550235.1 Verrucomicrobiia bacterium
TTGGTTTTCGGTTTGTGGTCGCGGCTGCGGTTCCTCGGTGCATTCGCCTCACCAGTATTGCTCGGAATGGGAATCTTTGCGCTGATGCCGGAATTGGATAAACACGGGGACACGCCTCAATTCACCGGCGGCGGCACGAGCCTGCACGCCGCGCTGGCGTTGTTGGCTTACGGCGCTTTCGGTTTGGCCGCGGTGGCGGGGCTGATGTTTTTGAGCCAGGAACACAATTTAAAATTTCACAAGCTCCGCGCGATGCTGTCGCTTTTTCCGCCGATTCAAAAATTGGAAGTCATCGCGGGCCGACTGGTGCTCACCGGGTTTATCCTGCTGACCGTGAGCCTGGCCATGGGCGGACACATCGCGCGCGAGGAAGGGAAACCGCTTTTCAATGACCCAAAAGTCCCGTGGGCGTTCCTGCTGTGGGCGATTTACCTGGCGCTGTTGATCTCACGCTGGCGCTTTGCGCAATCGGGCCGGCGCTTCGCCATCGGGGTGATTGCGGTGTTTGCGTTCCTGGTCCTGACTTTTTGGGGAACCACCCTGCTCTCTCCGTTGCATAATCAATGAAAAACCAGAGTCGAGTGTCGAGTGTCGAGTGTCGAGAAGTGCCGGTAGCGGCACCTTTCGCATTCGTCCCTCGACTCTCGACCCTCGACCCTTTTCCGTCATGATCGTTGTTCTCGGACTAAGCCATCATTCGTCGCCCGTGGAATTACGGGAACGGTTTGCTTTTGCCGAGGCACGCGTGCCGGCGGTGCTGCAATTGATGCGCGATGAAGGTCTCGTGGATGAAGCGGTGATTCTTTCAACGTGCAATCGCGTGGAGATTTACGCCTCCACGTCTCTCGATTCCGGAAAGGCGTTTGCGGAGTTGAAGGAATTTCTGGTGACGTGCCACGATTACCGCGATCCGCTCACGGATGAGATTTACGCGCTGAGCGAGCCGCAGAGCATTCATCACCTGTTCAAGGTGGCGTGCGGGTTGGATTCGATGGTGCTGGGCGAAACGGAAATTTTGGGCCAGTTAAAAAAGGCTTACGACCTCGCCTTGCAACACCGGCACACGGGACCGAGGCTCAACAAAACCTTCCAGCGCGCATTCAACGTGGCTAAACACGTGCGCACGGAAACGAGCATTCAACGCGGGAGCATTTCGGTCGGTTCGGTGGCGGTGGAACTGGCGGAGAAGATTTTTTCATCGCTCGACGACCGGCACGTGATGGTGATTGGCGCCGGCGACACCAGCGAAAAAACCGCACGCGCCCTGCTCTCTCGCGGCGCGAAAAGCATCGTGGTGGCAAACCGTTCGTTCGATCGCGCACAGGCACTGGCGGCGGAGTTTGGCGGACGCGCGGTGAACTTCGATGATTGGTCGAACGAGTTTGGGCAGATAGATATCGTCATCAGCAGCACCGCCGCGCCGCATCACATTTTGACTCGCGCGAAGCTGGAACCGTTGATGAAACTGCGGAAGAATCGCCCGCTGCTGTTGGTGGATATCGCCGTGCCGCGCGACATCGATCCTGAAGTGAACATGATGCCGAACGTCTATCTTTATAACATAGACGACTTGCAGGCCATCGCCGCCGATTATCTCAAGCAACGCAAAGAGGAAATTGCTCGTTGCGAAAAAATCATCACGGAGAAGGCGAAGCCGTTGTTGGGACATTCTGGCGGCTCGAGCATCACAGGCGAAATCGCGAGTGTTCCGTGTTCTGTGTTCCGTGATTCTCAATCGAAGGGTTCGACATGAATTACGCGGAATGGTTAATCGCCGAAATGAACAACGAACGCTAGGCTTACAAAACACGCAATACGCAACACGAAACACGTTTCCCATGCCCGAAAAACCCATCATCATTTGCACGCGCGGAAGTGCGCTGGCACTCGCGCAGTCCAACATGATCGCCGCCGAATGCCGCCGGATTTTTCCGCAGTTGCGCTTCGAGTTGAAGATCATCAAG
>DASZPR010000186.1:0-4375 GCA_035550235.1 Verrucomicrobiia bacterium
GGCGCGCCTTCCAGCGCTTATTTGTCCGGCGTTGCCAAAACACTCTCCGGTAACGGCGTCATTCAAGGAAATTTCTCCGTCAGCACGAACTGGAATTTGTCTCCGGGAGCCAACGGCATTGGCACGCTGACCTTCAGCAACTCGTTATCCCTGACGTCGGGCGCGCAAGGTTGCACGAACATTTTTGAAATCAGCAAATCGCCGCTGACCAACGATGTTGCGAAAGTTTTTGGCGCTCTGACGAACGGCGGCACGCTCATCGTCACCAACATCGGGAGCACAGCACTGACGAACGGCGACAGTTTCAGACTATTTGATGCCGGCAGTTACAACGGCGCTTTTGACTCGGTCTTTCTTCCGGCGCTCTCGCCTGGCTTGGTGTGGAATACGAATTCCTTGAACACCGGCGGAACGGTTTCGGTGATCGAATTGACGTCGCCGACGATTTCGGGAATTCAATATGGTGGCAGCGATCTCACCATCAGCGGCAGCGGTGGCGTAAGCGGTTGGCCGTATGTTGTGCTCGGCGCAACCAATGTCGCCTCGTCGTGGATGCCGGTTGCAACAAATTATTTTGACGCGGGCGGTAATTTCTCAATCACTTTGACGAACGCGCTTGATCCGAACCAGCCACAGTCATTCTACAAATTGCAAGTCCGATAAAGGTCGCCAGCTTCCTATATCTCATAACAGTTCACGTAAAACACAAACCACCGGATTGTCATGGCGCTACTGGAACCTGCATGAACTTTCGCGACGGTTACGCGCAATGGATTAAAACCGCGGATTACGAAAACACGAAAAATTTGAGCGGGGGAACGAACGACCGCCGGATGGATTCTGAGCGGCATTTGGAACACCAAAGTATCGAACCCGGAGTAATTGAATGCTTCAATTACGAGGGTTGAGTTTCAACTCCGACGAGATTGCTAATCGCGTTCAACAGCTCTTGCGGCACGATGGGTTTGGAAAAAGCTTTGTGCGCGCCCAACATTTGAGCGAGTTGAAGATATTGGTCCGCTGTTCGAATGCCGCCGCCTGAGATGGCGATGATTTTCACTTTCGGGTAATCGCGGCGGAGCGCCACTATCGTTTCCACTCCGTCCATTTCCGGCATGATCATGTCGGTGATGACCAGATCGGCGGGTTTGTCGGCCATCTCTTGCAGGGCCTTGCGGCCGTGTTCAGCTTGAATAACGTCGTAGCCGTTGCGGATCAGGAATCGTGCCAGGACGGTGCGCAAGGGTTTGTCATCTTCGATGAGGCAAATTCGAGGTGGCATTTGAGGCTGTTTCTCTGGCGCCGGAAAGGTTCGGACGGCGAAGGGATTTTCCCGGCTTGATGACGATCCAGTTGGCAAATCATTCATGCCAGGCTGGAATGAAAAGGGAGACCAGCCGGCGGAGTGGGGCCGCCGACTGGATGGAAGACGCCGTCAAGCCTGTGCAGCTTTCGGCGCGAAGATTCCGTTTTGAAAAAGCGCCCGGCGCAATGGCCCCATAGCGCAAATTTCTTAACAACATCACAGCGCACTTTGAAATGTTCACATTGGGTAAAAGGCATGAGCGTGTAAATCGACGCGGCCACGTGTTTTCTCTTCGGTAATCAGGCGTATTTTTATGCGTGTGAATACCCATGGGAGTGGTCATTCCAGATAGCTGAGCGCATCGCGTTGTTCGAGTGCGAATTGCAACAGCCGGTTGCTGCCTGACAGTCCCAGCTTCTCGCAAATATGCGCCCGGTGTGAATCCACAGTGCGCGGGCTGATGCCGAATTGAGTCGCGATTTCCCGCGAGGTTTTTCCCTGCGAAATGCTTTTAAGAATTCGCCGTTCCGCCACGGTGAGATGCGTGACGCCGGGCTGCCGCCGATTTAGCGATTCAAATTTGCCACGCCGTTTCAGGAGATAATTTGTGAGGGCCGGTGTTACGTAAGCCTCGCCCGATGCGACCATCAGGATGCCGTCCAAAATTTCTTTCGAGCAGTTTCGCTTCAAAATGTAACCCTCGATTCCGAGGGTGATGGCCTGGTTGAGGAACTTTTCGTCCCGCTCCGGAACAAAGAGAACAAACTGCGTCTTCAGGTTTTTGGCTCGGATGAGCGAGACGAGTTCCAGGCTTTTGGTCTCCGCGAGAGTGGCATCGACAATGGCAATGTCCGGCTTCAGATTAAAGATTGCCTCGAGCGTAGCCGCCGGATTGTCCGTGGAGGCCACGATTTGAAACCGCCCATCCTGCTCCAGCAAATCCTGCATTCCTTTCCGGCAAAGCGTGTTTTCGTCGGCTATCGCGACGCGAAACTTGTGCTGCTTTGGGGCCTTCGCGGTGCCCGGGCGGCGAGTCTGCTTTCGGTTCTTCAATGTTTTATACGTCATTTGCGACAGATAGTTAAGTTGTGGCGAACCGGTGAAGGCGTAAATGGAGTACGACACAGATTTATCAATCCGTGACGGTAACTATTTTTCTACGTATGAACACGGAGAAGGCGGCGGCCCGCGCCGTGACGATTTGGGAAGCCTGCTTACTCGAGGAGGATTAACGCGTCATGATTTCTAAGGGCAAATTGGAGTAACCGATTGCTGCCTTTGAGATGGAGTTTTTCACAGATGTTGGACCGGTGAGATTCCACGGTGCGGGGGCTGATGAAAAATTCCGCGGCAATTTCCTTGGTGGTTTTGCCGTCGGCGATGCGTTTCAGAATTCGCCGTTCGGCTACCGTCAAGTCGTCCAGGCCCGGCCGCTTTTTGGCGAGCAGTTCTGTCCGGGTGCGGCGTCGCAGGAGGAAATTGGTCAGCGAAGGGCTCACATAGCTGTCGCCGTTGGCAACGGCGAGAATGCAATTGATGATTTCGGTGGCGGCATTCTCTTTGAGCACGTAGCCGTTCACCTTTAAATTCAACGCCGTGTTAAACGCATGCTCGTCCTTGAGCATGGTGAGGATCACGATCGGGGCGGAAACGGCCTTGTTTCTTAAAATCCCAATGAGCTCGAACCCGGTGATTCCCGGGAGATTGAGATCCAGCACAATGACGTCCGGCTTCTCTTTCAAAATCAATTCGAGAGCGGTTTCGGCGTCACCGGATTCCCCGCTGAGTTCCAGGTGGGCATTCTGTTCGATCGCCTGACGAAGACCTTTGCGAAACAGAGGATGATCATCGACAATGACTACCCGCGTTTTTTGTTTGCGCGACCTGACCATGGATTGCCTTCGGTTTTTTCTTTAGAAACGGGCACTTCGACGATTAAGCGCGTTCCCGTGCCGGGGCCGCTGTGAATGGTTGCATTTCCGCCAATCATCCTGGCTCGCTCCTGAATATTCTTTAATCCGAAGCCGCGGCGCAATGACACTTTGTCCGGTGTGAAACCTCTCCCATTGTCCGAGACCCTCAGGCGCACGCAATGAATATCCCGTTCGAGAGACAGGCGCGCGCGGCGAGCCCGGGAATGTTTGATGATGTTGTTGAGCGCCTCCTGGATAATGCGATAAAGCTGCGTGGCGGCCGCGCCGACAATCGCGTCATCCACATTTTCGATGCGGCAACTCAACCGGAGTTCCGTGGATTGCGCCACCTTGTCCATCAGTTCACGAATGGAATCCGTCAGCCCGAGTTGCTCGATTTGAATCGGGCGCAGGTTGCGGACCAGGCTGCGAAGTTCCTCGATGGCGTCCGTGGTCGCCTTGGAGATGGCATTCAATTTTTGCACCACGGATTCCGGCAATCCGCGCCGTCCGAGCGCGAGATCGGATTTGTTCTTGATGATGGAAAGACTTTGGCCCAGGCCATCATGCAATTCGGCAGCGAGGCGCTGGCGTTCCTGTTCCTCGGCGTTCAACAGTTGCCGGGCAAATTCCTCGTGCGAGCGTAATTCCCGTTCCTGCGACTGGCGCAAATTTTCGTCGGCCTGCTTGCGCTCGGTGACATCGACGACCGTCCCGCGCATCGCCAGCGGTTTGCCTTTCGCATTCCTGAGCACCTCGCCGCGTCCTTCGAGCCAGCGAACCTTGCCGTTCGGCCAATGAACGCGAAATTCCGAGAGATATTTGGTGTCAGGATTTTCGAGCGCTTTTTGGATTTCGAGACGAACGCGTTGTTGGTCCATAGGTTCCACGAGTTCGAAAAAAGCGTCGAATGTGCCGCCAAATTTTCCGCTCGCGAGTCCAAAGAGCGAATGCATCCCGTCACTCCAATCCACCACCCCGCTGGTGAGGTCCCACTCCCACGCTCCCATGCGAGCCGCTGCCAGACTGCGGCGCAAACGCGCTTCACTCCTTTGCAACGCCTGCTCGGCCTGTTTCTGTTTCGAAATGTCCTCGACCATTGCCACCACGAGCTGCGGGGCGGTGGTGGCGACGCGAACCAGGGAAATGGTTAAGC
>DASZPR010000187.1:0-2030 GCA_035550235.1 Verrucomicrobiia bacterium
GCTCGCGAGGACGCTCGCCCCACCAACCCATATCATTGCCAAATTTTTCACTTCCCGCACTGTCCGGCTTGCGGCAGCATCCGCCTGATGTATTTCGGCAAGAAAATCGTCGTCGTCATGCCCGCCTACAACGCGGCCAAAACCGTCACCCAGACCGTGGACGAAGTGCTTCAGCAGGGCATCGTGGACGAAATCATCCTTGTGGACGACCGCAGCCGGGACGACACCGTGCAGGTCGCGTCGCAGTTGCTTGGCGTCCGCGTTCACGTTCACGAGAAAAACACCGGCTACGGCGGCAACCAGAAAACCTGTTACCGGCTGGCGTTGGAAGCCGGGGCTGACATCGTCATCATGGTTCACCCGGATTATCAATACACGCCCAAGCTCATCCCCGCGATGGCCTCGATGATCGCCAACGGCCTGCATCCGTGCGTCCTCGCCAGCCGCATTCTCGGCGGTTACTCGCTGCAAGGTGGGATGCCCGGCTGGAAATACATCGCCAATCGTTTCCTGACGGCGGCGGAAAACCTGCTGCTCGGAGCGAAACTTTCCGAATACCACACCGGCTACCGCGCCTTTTCCAGGGAGATTCTCCAGACGCTCGACCTCTCGCACAACTCCGACGATTTCGTCTTCGACAACCAGATGCTCGCGCAGATTTTTTGGCACGGATTCACGATTGGCGAAGTCAGTTGCCCCACGAAGTATTTTGCCGACGCCTCCTCCATCAATTTCCGGCGCAGCGTCAAATACGGCTTCGGCTGCCTTGGCACCGGCGCAAAATTCCGCCTGGCGAAAATGGGGCTGATGAAATCAAAACTGTTTCCGAAGTGAACTGCGGGTGGAATTTTAAGCCCTGCGAGTTTTGGAATAAGGTTTGATTCGATAACTTGTTTTCGGTTCCGCGAGAACCATGTCCAACTGTTGCTCATCCTCGCGTTCAATAGAATCATAGTTGCCGTTCATTTGAATTTCTTGACCGGTAAAATCGGGATACAATGCCGCCAGCCTTGGAATTGAATGTCCCGCCAGCTTGAAATACTCGTCATCTATTTCAACCCCGATGGAATCATAGCCGATGGCTTCGGCGGCGGCGATGGTCGAGCCAGAACCCATGAACGGATCAAGCAGCGTGCCTTCGCCGAGTGGAAGCAGCGAGCGAACCAGAACGCGCATGAAATGTTGCGGCTTGAGACACGGATGATTGGAGACGGCCTCTTCACAGTCAGGCGTGCGCCCGCTGGGAATGGAATCGGGCAAAGGTTTGTCAACCGAAAGCCGTCGCAGCCCCCCAGTTTTCCATTTGCGAAGATTTTCAGCCACCGTTTTTTCTCCGATGGGTTTTCGGAAGAGCATCCAAGGCTCGTAAGCGCCTTTTGGCGTCACACAAACCTCTGGGAATTCCCGTTCCGCGTTCTTGGGGCGGTCGCCGCCACGGAAGCTGAAATAGAGCCGCATGATGGCCGTTCGCACTTCGTAGCCCGCCTCGGCCATCGCATTTTGGACAAGATGCTGCAAGATGGGATGCCCCGCCACGCAAACGTGCGCCCCCGGCACGAGCGCAGGCTGGAGCGCCTTGCCCCATTCATGAAAAAACCGCCACAGTTCCATTTTTTGCGTGTCGGTCAAAATCGTGAACCGGGGCAACGGGTCGCGCTGACTGCCACCGATGGCCGGCGGCAAACGCCATACGCCGCCGCGTCCGGCCCGAAGTTTGGAAACCTCCTTTTTCGTGAATTCCAAAACACCGTAGGGCGGATCTGTGCAGACGGCGTGAAGCGAGCGCGGCGCGCGCGCGCGCAGCCAGTCGAAACAATCCGCATGATGCGTCTGATACATTTCTTATCCGCAAACAAGTTCAACTATAGGCGAAAGACAATCAAGCGCAAAACATGTATCAACTATGGGCGAAATGGACACCAAAGCCACCATCGGGCGTTTTCTTCGCAAACTTCGCGAGCAGAAGCAACTTACGCAGGAGCAACTGGCTTCCAAGACCGGCATGACGTATCAGCATCTTTCCGGCATGG
>DASZPR010000188.1:0-1990 GCA_035550235.1 Verrucomicrobiia bacterium
CAATAGCAGGCCGACACCCGAGATCAGGATCACGGGTCCCACGGCGGTTTGCAGCACCGGAATCAATTGGCTCAACTGTGTGGTTGGCATCGCGAGGTCAAGTTACCGGTATTCGAGTTTCATCAACACGCAAATCTAGCCAAAAGTTTTCCGTTTTTTGCCCTTCTTTTTTGCAGCCGCCACCAGCGGGCACTCGTCGCTTTCTCAAAAAATGGAGACAGGCGGGAGGCCTGTCCTACATCATCCGATGCGATACGAAATCTTCATGATCACGTCGCGGCCGAAGCTGTGCTGGAGCCGGTCCAGGATTTCCTTGCGGCGGTAGCGGACAATTTCCGCGAGCCAGACGCTGCTGTCCACCGTGACGAACAAGGTTCCCTTGCGCAGGCCGACCGGTTGCGCGTGCGCGACGATGGTGGGGTCGATCAAATTATTCCAGACCTTCACAATTTCCGCCTCGGCCTGGCGGCTGTCGATGCGCAGGTCTTTCAGGATGTGCGGAATGAACGAGCCGGCGGATTTGGCGCGGTTCGCGCGCGCGATTTCTTCCGCGGTCAAATCGGTTCCACGCCAGGCCGCGAGGACGCGCTGGCGGGCCGAGCGTCTCGGCGGGCCAAGCGGTGGAATGCGGCGCGGGGGGAACATGGGTTGGTCAAATAGGTGATTCGTTAAATAGTTAAATCAGTTTCGCAGTTTTGCCTTTCCCTCATTTAACCCATTTAACTTATTTAACCAGTTACAAATTTAATCACTTAACCAACCTCCTCCTCCACCGGTTTCACTTCGGGATGCTCGTCGAGGACGAGGACGCCGTGGGGCGGGAGGTCGTAATTCCCGGAGAAGGTGTTGCCGGTCAGAAAATCGTGCATCGGTTTATAGAACTGGATGCGCACGGGCGAGTTCTGGTGGTTCAAGAGGAAAAAGATTTTCGTGCCTTCCTTTTCGCGCATGCTGACCTGCACGGTTTCCGGCACTTTCAGCAACGGATGCAGATTGCACATCTGCCGCAGCCAGCCGACGAGGTCGTAATAAAAATGCTCGTGGCTTTGGGTGCCGATGTAAACCGCGCGCCCGAGACCGAACGTGTTCATGGTCATCGCCGGTTTGCCGGCGTAAAAATCCTTCGCGTACGTCGCGAGCACCTGGCACTCCTTCGGCTCAATGAGGTCGCACCAAAGCCGGGCGGGATGCAAATGGCTCGTGGGAAACGCGCCCTTGAAGGTCATGTGATTTTCTTCGCCCACGGGCAACGGATCGAACTCCAGCACCTCCAGGCCGAACAGATCCGTCAGGTCGCGCGGGTAACCGGAATCGGGCGCGATGCCGTTTTCGTCGACGAGGCCGGTGTTGAACGTGGCGACCAGCGTGCCGCCGTTCTGCACGTAAAGTTTGAGCATATCGACTTCGCCGCCGGACAACAGGTGCAGCGAGGGCGCGAAGACCAATTTGTATTGGGACAAATCCTCGCTCGGGCGCGCAAAATCCACGGAGATATTCCGGTCGTGGAGCGCGTTGTAAATAAGTTGAATGTGACGGCGCAGGTTGAAGGCATTGTTCGGCTGCATCGGTTGTTGCAGCATCCAATCGTTGTCGTGGCTGTAGAGAATGCAGGCCTCGGCCACGACGCGCGTGTCCTTGAGGGCCGGCGCGAGCAAACGGAGTTCCTCACCGATTTGGGCGATTTCGCGAAAGGTGCGGTTGTCCGTGCGGGCGTGATGGCCCATGACCGCGCCGGAAAATTTTTCGTTGCCAATGCGCGGCTGGCGCCATTGGTAAAACAACACACCGGACGCGCCGCGGGAAATAAGTTGATACGTGAACAAGCGCACCACGCCGGGGCGCACCAATGAATTCACCTCCTGCCAATTCACCTGTCCCGCTTTTTGTTCAATGACCCAAAAGCCCACGTCGCCATCGGGTGTGCGAATGTCGTCTTTCTTGAGCGAGCGGAGGATATCAATATCGCAGGCGAGTTCCGACGCTTTCGTTT
>DASZPR010000189.1:0-2999 GCA_035550235.1 Verrucomicrobiia bacterium
CGCGCACCGTCTGGCCCGTTTGCGGATGCGGCACTTTGCCCATCAACAGCATCGCCATATTGGACTGTTGCACGACCAGTTGCGCGAACAGTGCGGACATCATTTCCTCGCGGCTGATGGGGCCGAGATCCTGCGGCGGCATGCTTGCGTCACTCATACAGTTCCACCCTTTCGTTTTTTCTTAATTTCCGCCAGCAGAAATTGAATCAAACGCAGCAGGCGGCTTTCGACGTCAACCGTTTCCAAAATGGCCTGTCGTTCCACTCCTCCCGGCAGCACGGCGCATGAAACCAGATCCGCCGTTTGCTCGGGATCGGTCAATGAATCCAGATAACCCAGAATTTCCTTGGGCGAAAACGATGGCGACGGCTCATTCGGTGATTTTGACACCACCGGAAATGGAAACGGCAAGCCCAGCGCAATGCGTTCCTGCAGCAACTCGCGGACTTTCGCGAGCAACGCGTCCACCGCCACGCTGTCCGAAGGCGGTGTTTCCATGGGCCGAATGCGCTGCACACGATACGGTTTGTAGCGCACGGTCTGGCTGAGTTCCACGCGCGCGATGCCTTGCAAAATGAGATGTGACGTCTCGTCTTTGTGTTGAACCGAAACACGGATCAGCCCCAGGCCGGCCACTGGCGATGGCGTCTCGCGCGTATTGCCGGGCTTTTGCATCGCCACGGCGAACATGCGATGCGAGTCCAGCGCATCCGCAAGCATCTGGCGATAGCGTGGTTCGAAAATGTAGAGCGGCAGCAACGCCTGGGGAAAAAGCGTGGCATTCGGGAGCGTCATCACGGCGATCTCGCGCGGCAATTTCATATATCTGTGACAATTTAGAAGAGGAAAGCGTTAATTCAAGCGGAGATGGGCACTTGCCAAATTCTGCAAGGCCGAGCATTCTGGTTAAGCTATGAAAAATAGAATGGGAATCATCATTCTCACCCTGGCTTGCGTCGGGCTCGCGATCGCCCTCGTCGTGGACCAGTCCAACGCGACCAAGGATCGAAAGACCGCCGAGAACACGATTATGACGCAATCGAACGGCTGGGTCGAAGCGGAAGGCCGCCTCGAAGAAGAGCGCAAGCTCACCAGCACGCTCACGAACGATCTCGCGGCGCGCACGAGAGATTTGCTCACCCTCACCAACCAGATCATCGAGACCTCCAACACACTGGCCAAAACCGAGGATTCATTGAAGGCCGCCCAGGATGAAGTTGCCAAACGCGACAGCCAGATTGCCGACCTCGAAGCGCAGAACAAACAATTGGATGACCGCGCGACCGACCTCAGCAATTCCATCACGAATTTGCAGACGCAAATTGACACCACCCAAAAGAAACTCGCGGCTTCCGAGGGCGATAAGGCGTTTTTGGAAAAAGAACTGCAACGGCTCGTTGCGGAAAAAGCCGAGTTGGAACGCCAGTTCAATGACCTGAAAGTCCTGCGCACACAAGTGGCCAAGCTGAAGGAGGAATTGAATATTTCCCGCCGGCTGGCGTGGATTCGCGAAGGCATTTTTGCGCGGGGCGAACAAAAAGGCGCGCAACAGTTGATGCAGAAATCGACTCCCGCGTTCGGCCCCAACTCGGCGACCAATGCGCCGCCCAAGCCGACCAACTATGATTTGAACGTGGAAGTAAATTCGGACGGCACGGTGCGCGTGATTGCCCCCACAAACTCCGCGCCGACCAATCCGCCGGTGAAATGACTCCGTCCAACCTGCTCGTGGATTCGCACGGTCGCATCTTGCGCGACCTGAGGGTGAGCGTTACGGACCGATGCAACTTCCGCTGCCTGTATTGTCTGCCGGAAACGGAGGCGGCGCAAAATTTCTACCGCGGCCACTGGGCGCGCATGCCCAACCCGGCGCCCATCAGTCAGCAATGGGTCCCGCGTTCCAACCTGCTGAGCTTTGAGGAAATTGAGCGCTTCGTCCGGCTCATGGTCGCTCGCGGGATTCAAAAAATCCGCCTGACCGGCGGCGAACCTTTGTTGCGCCATGATCTCGAAGTGCTCGTTTCGCGCATCGCAAAAATTCCCGGCATCGAAGACCTCGCCATGACCACCAACGGGTTTTTGTTCGCCGAAAAGGCTCGGGCATTGCGCGACGCCGGATTGCGCCGCGTGAGTTTCAGCATGGACTCGCGCAACTCCGATAATTTCAAAAAAATGACCGGCCGCGACGGCCTGAACGAGGTGCTGAAAGCCATTGATGTCGCGCAGCAATTGGGATTCGGTCCCGTGAAAGTGAACGGGGTCATCATCCGCGGCATCAATGATCACGAAATCGAATCGCTGGCGGAATTCGCGCGCGAGCGGGATTTGAGTTTTCGCTTCATTGAATTCATGCCGCTGGATTCCGCGCAGGCGTGGCAAAAGGAAATGGTCGTGAGTGGCCGCGAAATTCTCGAACGCCTGCGGGCGCATTTCGATTTAAAACCCGTTGCCTCCGACAACGCCTCCTCCACCTCCAGGCGCTGGCGCTTCGCGGACGGACGCGGGGAAATTGGAATCATCGCTCCGGTAAGCGAACCTTTTTGTGGCCATTGCAACCGCATCCGCCTGACCGCCGATGGCAAAGTGCGCACCTGCCTCTTCAGCGTGGTGGAACATGATTTGCGCATGCGCTTGCGGGATGGCAGTTCAGACGAACAGCTTAGCGATTGGCTGAACGGCGTCGTGGCCCAGAAAGAAGCCCGGCATCACATCGGCGAACCGGATTTCCAATTCGCATCCCGATCGATGAGTTGTATTGGGGGGTAGTGATCACTAAGCAATTTTCACAACCTGCAAAGCGGCAAAGGGCTGCCGCAGTCCAAAACCTGGCGGAATGTGCGGAGCTCTGTGACTCGCGCTAGCGTCTTGGAGTGCGCCAACCCTCTTGCGCTTTTCTTTCAGCTTTTCCGTACTACAAAATTATTTCGTTAAAACGGGTCATCATTCAGGAAATGGAAATCTTGACCGCCGCCGCCGACCCCGCTATTACAATACCTCTT
>DASZPR010000190.1:0-2315 GCA_035550235.1 Verrucomicrobiia bacterium
GTATTCGGAGATGAAGGAAAAATTTCGTCCGTCGCACGCGGATTTTACTTACTTCGCAAAATACGGAATTCGCAATTGGCAGGGCGGCGGACGCGCGAGCGCGCGCGAAACGATTGGCCGCGTCGCCGCCGGCGCGATCGCCAAAAAACTGTTGCGCGAACGCTACGGCGTCGAAGTGCTGGCCTACGTGCAACAAGTGCAAAAAATTTCCGCTGAGATCGATCCGGCCAAAGTGAAATTCGCCGACATCGAATCCAACATCGTTCGCTGCCCCAATAAGGCGGCCGCGGAAAAAATGATTCGCCTCATCGAAAAAATGCGGCGCACCGGCGATACTGTCGGCGGCATCGTCACCGGCGTCGCGCGCGGCGTTCCCGCCGGTTGGGGCGAACCCGTCTTCGACCGCCTCGAAGCCGACCTTGCCAAAGCGATGCTGAGTCTGCCGGCTTCCAAGGCCTTTGAAATCGGTTCCGGTTTTTCCAGCATCCTGCTCACCGGCACGCAACACAATGACGCCTTTCGTTCCAAAGGCGGCAAGGTGTATACCACCACTAACCGCTCCGGCGGTATTCAAGGCGGCATCTCTAACGGCGAAACGATTTATTTCCGCACCGCGTTCAAACCCGTCGCCACCGTCATGGTGGAACAAGACACGGTGGATATTGATTTGAAGAACACGACGCTCAAGGCCCGCGGCCGCCACGATCCCTGTGTGCTCCCGCGCGCCGTGCCGATGGTAGAAGCCATGACCGCGCTTGTCCTGATTGATCACGCCTTGCGCCAAAAAGCGCAGTGCGAATAGAAGCAGATGAATAAACCACTCTCGAATCAACCGGCAGTCAAATCGCGTCGGCTCCGCAAACTGTTGTTCTGGGCAATCGGCCTCTTCCTCGTTTACACGATCGTCGGCTTTTTCATCCTGCCGCCCATCATCCGCTCCGTGGCCGTTAAACAACTATCGCAGCAACTCGGTCGCGAAGTCACGATTCAGCAGGTAAAGCTAAACCCGTTCGCGTTCTCCGCCACGATTCGTGGCGTGCTCATCAAAGAGAAAAATGGCGACCCATTTCTTTCATGGGATGAAGCCTACGGAAATTTTCAAGTCACCTCCCTGTTCGGCCACACGTGGGTTTTCAAGGAATTGCGAACCTCGCAGCCATTCGTTCACGTGCAAATGAACAGCGACGGCTCATTTAATTTCTCCGACATCCTGGACAAGTTCGCCACCAACTCGACGCCCAAAGCCAAAACGCCGAGCGGCCCAGTCAAACAATTGGCCCTGCGCGTCGATCAAATCGAAGTCTCCGGCGCAACTCTCTCCGTCAAACGCGACGTTCCCGTCGTGACCGCCGGCGCCGTCACGGTGGCCGCTCCCAAATCGGCGGAAACCACCAACGCCGCCAATGCCATTCTGCTTTTGCTACAATCCGTCACCAACGGCGTCGCGCAGTTTTCCAAAATCACCAACTCCCTCGCCGCATCCATCGGCACGCTTTCATTGAGCAATTGCACCGTCAAACTCGAAGACCTCGCCAATACCCGCCCTGCCCGCCTCACGATCGATCAAATTTTGGTAAACGCCACCAATCTCTCCAATCTGCCGGGCACCAACATGACCACCGTGGTTTCGTTGCGTTGGAATACGAATGGAACTCTTCGCACGGAAATCAACGCCTCGCTCGCGCCACCCTCCGTCGACATCAACGTCGCCTTTTCCAATATCGAATTGCACCCGCTCGATCCCTACCTCGATTCCCGCCTGAGCGTCTTCATCATCGGCAGCAAACTCGGCATGGATGGCAAAATCCGTTTTCGCTCGCCGCCTGGCTCGTTGCCGGAGGTCACCTTCACCGGCGACACGTGGCTGAATGAATTCAATACCGTCGACAGCGTGCTGAATGAATCGCTGTTGAAATGGGATTCGGTGCATATCTCCGGCATCAACGCCGCACTGAACCCTCCAGTCGTGGCCATCGATAAAATCTTTGTGGATAAGGCCTACACCCATCTGGTTATCGAAACCAATAAAGCCATCAATTTACTTACCGCCCTGCGCCTCCCCAATCCCCTGACCAACACCACCGCGGAAGCCGAGGCCACCAAGAAAGACGATTCAAAATCCAAAAAGTCTCTGCTCGCCGGGGATCGAATTGTTTCCACCAACGCCCTCGCCGAATTGCCCATCAAAAAACTTTCCGTCGGCGCCATCGTCATCACCAACACGAGCGCGATTTTCACCGACCGCTCCATCACGCCGAACGTCAACCTGTCCGTTCAGCAAATCAGCGGCACTATCGCCGGCATTTCGTCAGAGG